>JADLHV010000280.1 GCA_020848595.1 Bacteroidia bacterium | reverse complement strand
GAAGCAATCCGAGCAACGAATATGATTCATTAAATTCTTTTTCTGTTTTATATAGACAAGTGAATGTTTTGAAATTTACTGGTGCTTTCAATTATAGTTTTAGTGAAAGTGTACGTTTTGGTTTTATAGGTAATTTCTACGATTTTTCTGTTTCTGGAGAGCCACAAGCATGGCAATTACCTAATGGTGATGCTCGATTAAATATGCAATTCAACATTAGAGACAAAGTATACCCTCATTTTGATTTAATGGCAATGGGTATTCAAAAACAACGTTCGGGCACTACAAATAAAACTGGAACTGGAACGGTAGCATATTCTACAAGCAGTTTGAAAGCTTTTTATGATATTTCTGCAGGTATAGATTTTAGATTTAAAAAGAAACTCTCAGCTTTTATTCAAGCAAATAATTTAATCAATAACAGATACCAACGTTGGTATAATTATCCTGTTTATGGATTTAATATTATTGGTGGTATTACGATGATTTTTTAATTTTAATAGCTATTTTTTTTCATGATGGGTTTATGTCTAGTCCAATATCATAGATATACACCTATCAATTAAATTAAAATAAACTTATTTGCTCTGCAGGTAATAAAGTAAATGTTTGTCGATGGTGAAGGTTGCTGCCAAATTGTTTTATGGCATCTCTGTGTGCTTTGGTTGGATATCCTTTGTTTCTTTCCCATTGATATTCGGGAAATTCTTTAGCCAGTTTTTCCATATAAGCATCTCTATGTGTTTTAGCTAATATAGACGCAGCTGCAATCGATTTGTACTTTCCATCTCCTTTTATAACTGTTGTATACGGTATCTCTTGATAGGGTTTAAATGTATTCCCATCAATAATGATGTGCTGAATTGGTTGATTTAATCCATCTAATGCCAATTGCATTGAGCGAATTGAAGCATTTAATATATTAATTTTATCAATTTCTAGTGGAGATAAACTAGCTACCGACCAATAACATTTAGATTCTATTTCAATTCTTAGTAAATCTCTTTTCTTTTCACTTAATTGCTTCGAATCATTTAATCCTTCAATTATTACGCCGTTCGGAATGATAACTGCAGCCGCAAATACAGGTCCAGCTAAACAACCTCTCCCAGCTTCATCACAGCCAGCTTCAATAATATTTGCGCGCATGAAATCGAGCAATTTCATTCTACAAAGGACATTTTATTCTTGTAGAAAAACAAACGCTCTTCAAAGACTTAAATACACTTCTCTAAAAGCGTAGACAAACTAAGGTAGCGAGCTAAATAGGTTTTTAATTCATGTATTAGCACTCGTTCTTGTTGCATTGTATCCCTATTTCTAATAGTAACTGTTTGATTTTCCATTGTATCGTAATCGATTGTAATACAAAACGGTGTTCCAATTGCATCCATACGACGATAGCGTTTACCAATTGCATCTTTAGCTTCGGTAGAAACATTATAATCGTATTTTAAAATATTGACTACTTCTTCTGCTTTTTCGGGTAATCCATCTTTATTAACTAAGGGTAAAACCGCTACTTTAATTGGAGCTAATGCAAATGGCAAACTTAAAACTGTACGTGTACTGCCATCCTCGAGTTGTTCTTCTTTATAGGCTTGAGACAATACCGACAAAAACAAACGATCTAATCCGATAGAAGTTTCTATTACATAGGGCACATAGCTTTCATTAATTTCGGGATCAAAATATTGTAATTTCTTACCACTAAAGGATTCGTGTTGTTTTAAATCGAAATCGGAGCGACTGTGTATACCTTCGAGTTCTTTGAAACCAAAAGGAAAATCAAATTCGATATCGCAAGCGGCTTTGGCATAGTGTGCTAATTTTAAGTGATCGTGGAAACGGTATTTAGATTCAGGAAATCCCATTGCTTGATGCCATTTAATTCGAATATTTTTCCAGTAATTATACCATTCGGTTTCTGTTCCAGGTCGAATAAAAAACTGCATTTCCATTTGTTCAAATTCGCGCATACGGAAGATAAATTGCCTAGCAACAATTTCATTTCTAAAAGCTTTACCTGTTTGAGCTATTCCAAAAGGAATTTTCATTCGACCAGTCTTTTGAACATTTAAGAAGTTAACGAAAATACCTTGAGCTGTTTCTGGTCGCAAGTATATTGTACCAGAATCTTCACTTACTGAGCCCATTTGTGTAGAGAACATAAGATTAAACTGTCTAACTTCTGTCCAATTTTTAGTTCCTGATATTGGACAAACAATTTCTAAATCGATGATAATTTGACGCACTTCATCGAGTTGGTTGTTTTCGAGCGCTAATTTAAAACGGGCTTCTATTTCTTCGGCTTTCTTTAAATATTCTAAGACCCTTGGATTGGTTTGTCTATATAATTTTTCATCGAAAGTTTCTCCAAATTTCTTAGAGGCCTTTTCAACTTCTTTATCGGCTTTTGCTTGTATCTTGGCGATATGATCTTCTATCAAGACATCGGCTCTATAACGTTTTTTACTATCTTTATTATCGATTAAAGGGTCATTAAAAGCATCAACGTGCCCACTGGCTTTCCATGTTGTTGGGTGCATAAAGATGGCGGCATCTATTCCAACAATATTTTGATGCATTTGAACCATACTTTTCCACCAGAAATCTCTAAGATTCTTTTTTAACTCGGCACCCATTTGACCGTAATCATACACTGCACTGAGTCCGTCATAAATTTCACTAGAAGGAAAAATAAAGCCGTATTCCTTGCTGTGTGAGATGATGTTCTTGAATAATTCTTCCTGATTCATTGAGCCTGCGAAGATAATTAGAAGTAATTTGAATTATATCTTATAAAGTCACAAAGTTTGCAATAAAATGATGAAGTTCCTTTTTTATCCATCTACATGCCCTTAATTTCAAATAATCTTTATCAATTTTTTCTATTAAAATATTTTTTACCTGCTCCTAAAATCAATTAAAAAAAAGTCCTGTTCTTTTTGTTGAAAAAGCTTATAAATGTTTGTTAATAAAGCGTTTGATTGAACACACAATGAGTTAATACAACAAATTAGAAGCAATTGACTAAATTTGCCCTAATGAAATCGTATCTCATTAAAAATGCTACAGTTGTCAACGAAGGTAAATCTGAAATTAAAGATGTTTTAATTAAAGATGAACGCATAGAGCGCATTGATAATTCGATATCCGTAAAAAACGCCACTGTTATAGATGCAGAAGGCATGTACCTGATGCCAGGCGCTATTGATGATCAGGTACATTTTAGGGAACCTGGATTGACTCAAAAAGGCAATATTTACACCGAAAGCAGAGCCGCAGTAGCAGGAGGCATTACCTCTTTCTTTGAAATGCCAAATACAAAACCTCAAGCCACAACTCAAGCATTATTACAAGAAAAATATGATATAGCATCTAAAGGTTCTATTGCTAATTACTCATTCTTTATGGGTACTACTAATAACAACTATGATGAGGTCATGAAAACAAATGGCTTTCAAGTTTGTGGTATAAAAATATTTATGGGCAGTAGTACAGGCAATATGCTCGTCGATGACCCTTCTATTTTAGATAGAATTTTTGCTAATTCGCCCTTATTAATTGCCACTCATTGCGAGGATGAACATACGATTCAATTAAATATGAAACGTTACAACGAAGAGTTTGGCGATAAACTTAGTGCTATTCAACATCCTCTTATTCGTTCTGAAGAAGCTTGTTATTTAAGTAGTAATATGGCCGTTGAATTAGCTAAAAAACATGGCACACGTTTGCATGTCTTGCATATTTCGACTGCTAAAGAAACTCAACTATTTGATATAATACCTTTAGAGAAAAAACGTATTACTGCCGAAGCTTGTATTCATCATCTTTGGTTTACTGATGCCGACTATCCAGAAAAAGGAAACTGGATTAAATGGAATCCAGCTATTAAAACAAAAGAAGATAGAGAAGGTATATGGTCTGCTTTAATGGAAGGTAGAATTGACGTAGTAGCAACCGACCATGCCCCTCATACTATTGAAGAAAAAGAATTAACTTATTCCAAAGCACCTTCAGGCGGACCATTAGTACAACACAGCGTAATTGCTATGTTCGATTTTATGGAAAATGGTCGATTAAAAGTAGAAGATATCGTACAAAAAATGTGTCATAATCCAGCCATTTTATTTAGATTAAAGAACAGAGGATTTATTCGAGAAGGGTATTATGCCGACTTGGTTCTGGTTAAGAAACAAGCTTATAAAGTATCGAAAGAAAATATACTTTATAAATGTG
>JADLHV010000279.1 GCA_020848595.1 Bacteroidia bacterium | reverse complement strand
TTGGAAGATGGACTCTAATGATGGGGTTCTAATTGCTCAACTCGAGTCGGCAATTTATACGCTCTCTGTTAGTGATAGTTATTTATTTGTAGGTACTCAAAAGGGTGTCGTGTCTGTTTTTGAATGGCCAAATCTGAATCAAATTAAACATCTTAAACTAACTAATTCTCCTATTTTTGAAATACTTGCAGATGATTCGGGTTACTTGATTGTTGCAGGTGATGGGTATGTGAGGCGATTGGATATTCAATTTAATCTTATAGATGCTGTTCATGTTTCACAAACGCCAATTCGCACTATCATTAAGGTGCCTCAAGGCTATATGATAGGCAATAGTTTAGGTGAAATAATCTTATTAAGTCACAACTTATTGGTGCAATCAACGCTTAAAGCACACGATAGCACTGTATTTACTTTAGTGTACGATACCAATTCTAATAAGATGTTTAGTGGAAGTAAAGATGCAGGTATAAAAATGTTTGAAAATGGTGGAGAAGTGTCAAGTGTGGCGGCTCATTTGTTGCATGTGCATAGATTGTGCATCAATTTTGATGGCACTCGATTGTTAAGTTCGAGTATGGATAAGACAATTAAGCTGTGGGATACCAACGGTTTGAAGCTGCTTAAGGTCATCGATAATGAACGTCATGGAGGACATGTTTCTTCGGTGAACAAAATTTTGTGGATTGATAAAAACACTCTTATTTCGTGCAGTGATGATCGCACCCTGAAGTGCTTCGAAATTCAAGAAAAATGATACTAACAGACCACCAAATTTTAGATGAAATTGAAAAAGGAAATATCCTTATCGAACCTTATCGTCCTGAATGCCTAGGAACTAACAGCTATGACGTGCATTTAGGTCGCTATTTAGCCACTTATAAAGACCGAGTATTGGATGCTAAATCGCATAATAAAATTGACCATTTCGAAATTCCTCAAGAAGGTTTTGTCTTACAACCAGGTACGCTTTATTTAGGTGTAACGGAAGAATATACTGAAACGCATAGTCATGTCCCTTTTCTTGAAGGAAAAAGCTCTACCGGTCGCTTAGGGATTGATATTCATGCTACGGCTGGTAAAGGCGATGTCGGGTTTTGTAATACCTGGACACTCGAAATTAGTGTGGCACAACCTGTTCGCATTTATTACGGTATGCCTATCGGTCAATTGATCTATTTTTGTATAGATGGTACGGTTAAAACCATGTACAATAAGAAGAAGAATGCTAAGTATAATACTAGAACCATTCGTCCTGTCGAAAGTATGATGTGGAAGAATAAATTCTAGTTGATTCAATTTAATTAAATTGAGAACTCTGTTTTTTTGAAGATTCATTTCTTTTATAAATCTTCTGTTTTTTTGCATTTTATTTTGACTTAATTGATTATCTCGTTATAATTGTATAACAAACCTATTCTATTATTATGCAATTTAAACACTCTATCTACACCCCAATTTTAATTATTGCTGCTTTTATGATAAGCTCTTGCGGCAGTTTAAGTATTTCTCAAAAGCGCTATAGCAATGGACTAAATTTGAATTGGTTTGGTGCTAAAGAAGATAAATTAGCGTCAAATCAATCGACTACTAAGAAAAAATCTAAAAAGGTAAAATCTACTGCCCTAAATATTCCTTTATCAGATTCAACCCAATTTATAGTTGATAATGTTGAAGTGAGTACATTAAATAATCAATTAGCGATACCTCCTACAAATGTTGTTAATGCAGAGAAAATTAGGGTTAAAAATCTTAAAAGACAAATCTTAATATATAAATTTAATCCCATTCAACATTCTGCTAAAACTCAATTAACAGAGAAATACAATGCTCCGGAATCAAGTTCTAGTACGCACGAATCGGGAGGTTTAAAATTTATAGGATGGTTTCTAATTATTCTAGGATTGATATTTTTACTTGTAATTAATATCGTAGTTGGACTCTTGTTTATGTTATTAGGCTTGCTGTTTGTTGTTGCAGGAAGCTAATAGTGACCTTTAATATTTTATTAATGGGTATTAAAAAATGAATTTTAATACTGGGGTTTCAATTACATTGCTTTTGTGCAATTGCCTATCGTAAATGTAAACGCGATAAAACATTGAATCTGGTGTTAAACTAAAATACGGCTGAGCCTTAAGAGTAACTTTTAAACTGCCAAATATGGCTTTATTTTTACCCGTTGGTGTAAGGGTGTGAATGCGGTCGTTAAAGTTTATGGTATCGGTGCTACTAGGAATAATTAAAGGTTTAGAAACACCATTAACAACTTCGAATGGGTAGACATGTAAATTGTAAAAATATTCTGTCTTAAAAGTAAAAGGAGGAAAAGTGTCGCTGACTTCTAACCCAATATCGCCATCGCCATCTGTATAGCTAATATCAATCACAATTGCAGAGTCTTTGCCATTCAATTGGTATTGTTGCACGCCGTTTAATTTTAATTCGGGTGTAACAGGAAAATTAAAATCTTCGCCTTTGCAAGCCACTAATAGCAGCACTATTATTAAAAAGACATATTTTTGAACCATGGATCTTATTGGACTGAGGCAAGCAGTATTTTCAAAAAATATCGATGATTTCGATGCGCTTGCTTTAGAAGTTTTTCGCTTCCAAAGTCTTCACAATCCTGTTTATCGACAATTTCTAAATCACTTACACACAGATAGAGCAAATATAGTTAATGTCAATGAGATTCCTTATC
>JADLHV010000278.1 GCA_020848595.1 Bacteroidia bacterium | reverse complement strand
AGACTAGTACAATTTCAATTTTTCAATCACATTATCAATTGGTGTGATATGGATAAACAAAGATTTGAAATGATATTTTTAAGAACCCATGAAGTCTATCGGTATTGTACCTACCCATTTTGGGATTTTTCAAAATATGATTCAAATCCAATTATAAGCAGTTATAAAATTAATAAGACCATCAATCAAGGACAAAAAATAACTGAGCAACTTGATGCAATTGATACAAAAGATTCGGTTTTACTTTTTGAATTGAAAGGTGAAGCCCAAAGTGAGTCGAAAGACAGTTACCTTAGGCTATTGATTACCGATGGCGATACATATATTGATCAACAAACTTTATTATTAAGTCGGAAAATAGCCATAGATGGGCGTCAGTATCCAATTCGTTTTCAATTCCCTATTTACTCAAAAATGCTCAATCCAAACATTCGAATAGGATTAGAAAATTCGGGATTTGGAACAAGTGGAAGCATCATTATAAAAGAGATACAATTCAAACGCATTAAACTTTAATACCCTTAATACAACATAAAAATTAATGTGATATTGTTGAAAAACACAATATTCCATCATTAAGTCTAAAGTCGAACTAAAAATAACTTAAGACGAATCCTTGCTTATTTGACAAATCTATGTTTTATTGCAGACAATAAGCAAAGAGGGCATATGAAAATCATTGACATCAAAACCATGAATGGTCCAAACTACTGGAGCATACGCAGACACAAACTGATAGTAATGCGATTAGACTTGGAAGATTTGGAAGAAAAACCGACGAATAAAATTGATGGATTTTTAGAAAGATTAAAAAACATGTTTCCATCGATGTTTGCGCATAGATGTAGTCCTGGCGTACCAGGCGGATTCTTTCAACGCGTTGAAGAAGGTACTTGGATGGGTCATGTCATCGAACATATAGCCTTAGAAATTCAGACCCTAGCTGGTATGAATTGTGGATTTGGAAGAACCCGTCAAACCTCTGCTCATGGTGTTTATAATGTTGTCTTTAATTATTGGGAAGCCAAAGCTGGAATTTATGCAGCCAAAGCAGCTGTTAGAATTTCTGAATCATTAATTTCAGGTGAGCCTTATCATTTGGAAGAAGATATTCAAAGATTAAGAGAAATACGTGAGGAAGAACGTCTCGGACCAAGTACTGGTAGTATTGTTGAAGAAGCTATTAAACGCAATATTCCGTTTATCCGTCTTAATGGGCGTTCATTGGTTCAATTAGGATATGGCATCAACCAAAGAAGAGTTCAAGCAACAGTGGCAAGCACTACTAGTAGCATTGCTGTTGAAATAGCTTGTGATAAAGAAGACACAAAACTTTTACTAGAATCAGCTGAAATTCCAGTTCCTAAAGGTCGAATCTGTTATGATCTAGAAGACTTAGAAATAGCGGCTTCTAGAATTGGTTATCCTTTGGTGACTAAACCAATAAATGGCAATCATGGCAAAGGCGCCACCACCAATATCACTAATTGGGAGGATTTAAAAATCGGATTTGATGCTGCCAAACATTATTCAAGATCGGTTATTGTCGAAAAATTTATTACAGGCTACGATCACCGCGTTCTAATCATCAATTATAAATTTGTTGCTGCTGCCAAACGCACTCCTGCATGTATCATCGGCGATGGGAAACATACTATTCAAGAATTGATAGACATCGTTAATACAGATCCTAGAAGAGGCTATGGACACGAAAAAGTTTTAACGACAATAAAAGTAGACCATTTCACCAATCAAATTTTAGAAGAAAAAGGTTTCACTTTAGAGACTGTTTTAGTAGATGGATATGAATTGCTATTAAAACCTACTGCTAATATTAGCACTGGTGGAACTGCAGAAGATATAACTGACCATGTTCATCCGAGTAATGTCTTTATGTGCGAGCGTATTGCAAGAATCATTGGATTAGATATATGTGGTATTGATATTATGACGCCCGATTTAAGTGTTCCAATTATTGAAAATGGTGGTGCAGTTTTGGAAGTCAATGCCGCACCTGGATTTAGAATGCACTTAGAACCAACTGTTGGTATCGCTAGAAATGTTGCTGAACCTGTTATTGATATGTTATATCCTCCAGGAACCAGTGCACGTATCCCGATTATTGCGGTTTCTGGCACCAATGGTAAAACCACTACAACACGATTGATGGCGCATATCTGCAAACAAGTCGGCTATAAAGTCGGTTATACCACTACCGATGGCGTATATATTCAAAATGAAATGATGATGAGAGGCGATTGTACTGGTCCAATTTCAGCTGAATTTGTACTGAAAGACCCTACAGTTGACTTTGCTGTATTAGAATGTGCAAGAGGTGGCATTTTAAGAGCTGGATTAGGTTTTCATCACTGTGATGTAGGTATCATTACCAATATAGCAGCCGATCATCTCGGATTGCAAGGCATAGATACTTTAGAACAACTAGCTAGAGTGAAATCGGTAGTTGTAGAATCTGTCGCTTCAGATGGTTATGCGATACTCAATGCTGATGATGATTTAGTGTTTAAAATGAAAGAAGGCATCACTTGTAAGTTGGCCTTATTTAGCATGGATGAAACCAATAATCGTATTATTGAACACTGTAAAAAAGGTGGTATAGCAGCAGTTTACGAAAATGGTTTTGTAACCATTATGAAAGGCACTTGGAAAATACGTGTTGAAAAAGTGACGAATATTCCATTGACTTATGGTGGAAGAGCTGAGTTTAACATCGCCAATACTTTGCCAGTTGTATTAGCTGCTTTCCTTAGAAACTTTAAAATTGAAGATATAAGAGCAGTATTACAAACCTTTATTCAATCACATGCTCAAACTCCTGGCAGAATGAATATGTTTAACTTCAAACATTTTACAGTTATGGTAGACTACGCACATAACACTGCTGGACTTATTGCCATTGGAAAATTTTTAGCCAAAACTGATGCGAATAAAAAAGTGGGGATTATTGCTGGAGTTGGAGATCGCAGAGATGAGGATACCATATCTTTAGGCGAGGAAGCGGCTAGAATATTTGATGAAATTATTATTAGACAAGATAGAAATCTTAGAGGACGCAGTGAACAAGAGATTATTGATTTAATGATAAAAGGCATTGAAAACGTCGACAAGAACAAAAAAATAACGGTTATTCAAGCCGAAAAAGCGGCCATCGAACATGCTATCAATACCGCTGAAGAAGGCGCTTATATTGTTATTTGTAGCGATGTAATTCCAGATGCTCTCGAACAAATTATGGAATTAAAAGCTCAAGAAGAAACAGGAATGATGAAAGCGAATGCCTGAAATAGAGCATAGAATATTTCATAAAAATTCAATACCAGCCATTTCATTTGTAATTGTCTGTGTTCTTTTTGCTGCTTATCTTCAATTTTTTAATCTAGGTAATCTCCATATTGTTCAATGGGATGAATCTCGTTTGGCTGTTAACGCTGCCGAAATGAGTCAAAATAACCAATATTGGATTACAAGTTTCGAAAACCGTCCTGACCTCTACAATACTAAGCCGCCTTTGATGATTTGGTTGCAAACCTTATCCATCAAAATTTTTGGATTGAATGAGTTTGCTATACGATTTCCCTCTGCCTTATCTGGAATCCTATGTTTACTATTAGTTGGTCGTATCATCTATAAAAAAACGAAAAACTATTATCTCGCTGGAATAGGTCTATCTATTTTAGCCTACTCTGGAGGATTCATACAGCTACATGGCAGTATGACAGGAGATTTCGATTCATTGCTTACACTCTTTATCTTATTAAGTTTTGATGCCTTCGAGACTTACTTAGATTCGAATAAAAAGCAAAATTTATATTTATTTATATGTTGGCAAGCTTTAGCCATCATGACTAAGAGCGCAGCCGCTTTCATCCCCTTACCTATTTGGTTTATCTTAATTTTATATAAACGAAAATGGAAAGCCTTGCCCAAATTAAGTCTGGCCATATTATTGAGTTTAGTACCATTTATAGCCTATATTTTTATTCGAGAACTACTTTCAGCAGGTTATTTAGAAGCAATATGGGCTAACGACTTTCATGGAAGATTTTCGAAAGCACTAGAAGGTCATCATTCTCAATGGTATTATTATTTCGTCAACTTATTTGACTTTAGATATCATTATTGGATTTGGATATTACCATTAGCAATGGCAAGTTCTTTGTACTTTAAGCAGAAGAATTTATCGTTTTATGCTTTAGGCTTTTTGGCCTATATTTCGCTTTTGAGCATTGCAAAAACAAGAATTCACTGGTATGATATGCCCTTGCTCCCACTGCTAACTATCGTTATCGGATTATTCTTAAACGAAGTCGATAAAAAAATCAAAACCCACCGAATACGCCAGCTATATTTTGCTCTTATAATTTTAGCTTTAATACCGATAGCGCATTCAAAATTTAAATTTATAACATACGGAGAAAATTTAAAATTAGATTTAGGACATTATGAGTTAAGTCAAATGATAAAAGACCAAAAAGGTGAGGCAAAATATATTGCCAACTGGTACGATGCTGAATTTTACTTTTACACTAAAGTAAAGCCCAATGTACAGAGAGGTCAATTCGAAAGATTAAAAGTAAAAGACACCGTTTTATTAGGCAATTTATATCGAGATAGTTTGACCAAATATTATGAGTACAAGCTGATAAAAGAAACGAATAACGCACGAACAGTCGTTATAATGAGCGACAAAAGAGAGAAAGTAAATTAAAAGCAACTTTCAATATTTCTATACATTATAAAGCCTTTTCAAAAACGAATTTAAACTAAGTTCAATAGGTTAAAAAGCGATAAAATAAAGTTTGAATTTAAAAGCACTATCTTTGTAAGAGAAAGCTACAAAAGTAGCATGAGCGTTTAAAATATCTTAAAATGAAACGCATAGAATTAAACAATAAAAAATAACTACCCATGACAGATGCAAAACTTGCGGTTCTAATAGATGCCGACAATGTAACCTATACCAATGTAAAAGAAATGTTAGAGGAAATCTCAAAAAATGGAACTCCAACAATCAAAAGAATATATGCCGATTGGACCAAACCAACGGTTTCAGGATGGAAGAATGTATTACTTGAAAATGCTATTACCCCAATTCAGCAATACAGCTATACTACCGGAAAAAACTCGAGTGATAGCGCCATGATAATTGATGCTATGGACATCTTATATTCCGAAAAAGTAGATGGCTTCTGTATTGTTTCTAGCGATAGTGATTTTACACGACTAGCAACTCGACTTAGAGAAGCAGGCATGATGGTGATAGGATTTGGGGAAAAGAAAACGCCTAAACCATTTATAGCAGCATGCGACAAGTTTATATATTTAGAAATATTGAAGGTAACAGCGAACGAAGATATCAATATCGAAGAGCCTAAAACTAAGACGAAGCCCAAGCAGAAAAGTGAGCCTATCAGCAAGGTAGACAAAGAGACAATTCGATTAATTACAGAGAGCGTGAATGATTTAGCAGACGAAAATGGTTGGGCATTTCTAGGAAGTTTAGGCAATCATATCTTAAAGAAGCAACCAGATTTCGACCCAAGAAATTACGGATTTACAAAACTATTTCCATTGATAAAGCACCTTAATAAATTTAGAGTCGACGAGCGAGACACAGGTGTAAACAACATTCGACACATCTATTTAAAACAAAAATAAAATATCACATCTTAGTAAAGATGGCTTGTCAAAATATAATTAATTGACAAGAGAACACTCAATTAAAATGGCGATTTATACGCTGGATTTGTAACGAAACTATTATCAGTCAAAGTCTTTAAAAACTCAACTATATCGTCTTTTTGTTGTTGAGTAAGATGCAATTGAGCATTATGAGATAAGATATTAATATCCAAATTAGGCGAATTTAAATTAATTCCATCCGAATAAAAGTCAATCACTTCTTCTAAATTATCGAAACGACCATCGTGCATATAAGGAGCAGTTAATTCGATATTGCGAAGAGACGGAATTTTAAATTTACCTTTATCCGATTCCTTACCTGTTACTGCAAAAAATCCATTATCAGTAAAGCTAGCATCTAAACCATTATTAGACATAGAACCAGCCAAACTATTATTACCGAAGAAAGGAATATTACTATGACAATGGAAACAATCGGCACCTCCATTTTCTACAGGAGTTAAAAACAATTGCAATCCACGTAAAGCCGAAGCACTTATAACATTCAAGGTATCGGTTCTAAATTTAAGTTGATCAATAGGCGCATTAAAAGAAACCACAGAGACAAGAAACTGTTCTAAAGCCTTACTTACAAATTCAGGAGAAATAATTTTTCCAGGAAAAGCGGCTTCAAATTGCTTCTTATATCGAGTAGAATTTTGCAAAGTTTGCACCAAAGTAAACAAATCCAAATCCATTTCATTATGAGCTTGAATTGGCACTAAAACTTGCTCTTGTAAACTGTTAGCTCTACCATCCCAGAAGAACTTATTGTTCCACATCAAATTAAACAAAGGCATTGCATTTCTACTGAGCACCTGACCTCTTATACCTTTAGAAACCTTAGCCCCATCGGTAAAAGCAAGATTCAATCTATGACAAGATTCACAAGAAATTGTGCTATCGCGCGACAAGATTGGATCATAAAACAACATGCGTCCTAAAAGAACACCCTCTTCAGTTAAAGGATTATTAGCGGGCAATTTAAACTGCGGATAAGCTGCCGTACGAGGAATTTCGTATGGAGTAGGCGTATTCGCTTCTTTGTTTATTTCAGGATCTTTTTTACAACCCTTAATAATCAAAACACTTAATATTACGGCAACTAATAAAAACTTACTTTTCATCTTTATTTATAACTTATAAAATCAAAAATTCCATTCATATTTTGGATAAATTTATCCATTACAGGATCAACATCACCACTATGAGAAAAAGCGCCATCATTCTTTAAACTAAAATTGACTTGATTATCAAAATACTTATCCAAATTAACATTAAATACAAAGCGACCATCTTTGCTAATTTCGTAAGCATTATTAAACAAATGTGTTCTTGCATTTCTAACTAAAGCTATGTGAAAAGTGTAGCCTAAATTAGCACCATTGCTCTTGTAGTAACCTTCTAGAACATTAAAGATATAGCCACCAGCCCAGCCCCAGTGCATTTCATTTAAAGCAGGACTTAAAGGATGATCAAACGATCTTAATGTTGGGTCAGAATGGTTCAATACTGAATCTAATCCAACTGTAAAGCGGATAGAATTATATTTTCCTTTTGGAATATTTGAAAACACAACACTATCTCTACCATCTTTTAAACTTAGGTAAGCAAAAGCATCTGGAATTTGATATAAATCTCCATTCTCTTTTTCCAAAATAAAATTAGACATGATGTATTTAACCTTATCAAAATTAAGAGAGTCATTCGAACCATTAACATAGAAATTATCCCATGCGATTGGACTGCCTTTAAAGACTGGATTAAACTTCAAAGTAATTTTAGAAGTTTGGGTTGTATTATCATTATTTTGAGGATCAGGCTCCTTTTCTTTACAAGCATTAAAACTTAGAAGAATTAGACCTAAAGCTATAATTGAATATTTTTTCATGATATTATTGTTTAATTATTTTTTTTACTATTGTTTGATTTTCACCTATCAGAGACAAGAAATAAATTCCAGACTCTAATGCATTCATATCTATTGTTCCAATATCGCCTTTTTGCAAGTGAATTGAAAATTGTTTATCCATTACTAATTTACCCGTCGCATCCGTTAACACCCAATTTGTTACTTCAAAATCGTTAGCAGAGAAATAAACAAAGCCAGTAGACGGATTAGGATAAAGACTGATAGCCAAATTATCTGGAAGAGGAAAACGCAGTTCATATTTAGCGAGAATCCATTCATCAGGATCAATCAATACCTCTTTAACTTTATAGTCTAGTTCTATACTAAATACAGAAACTGGACCATTGATAGGAACTCTGACATTTTGACTGA
Source organism: Bacteroidia bacterium (assembly GCA_020848595.1). Classification (GTDB taxonomy): domain Bacteria; phylum Bacteroidota; class Bacteroidia; order NS11-12g; family UBA955; genus JABMMZ01. Next base: position 13,296 of record JADLHV010000278.1, on the reverse strand, counting down.
CACTATTGCCATTAATTTGCACAGGAATAGGGACAGAAAACCAATCGACAGCGGGAGAAGAACTTGTTTGAGAAATAATAAATTCCAAACGACGTCCTTTTTGTTCCCATTGAATATCATAAATTGGATAACCTTCTCCTAAAATCCAATCATTAAAATAGCTATCGAGATTTAAACCAGAAACCTGTTCTAGATGAAATTTCAATCGCTCCTGTTTGGCAAATTTATATTTAACTAAAGTATCTTGCAGGTATAGTCTTACCCCATTAAAAAAAGCCGAATCACCAATTACCCACCTCAATTGATGTAAAACTAAAGCGCCTTTTTGATAGGTTGTTCTGTAATTAAATAGATTCGAGACAGAAGCTGTATCATAGGCATAAACAGAACCAGAAGTTTGAGATAAGACATCTTCCTTATTGTCTTGTAATTTCGATTTAAATAAAGATTTACTTTGTAAAAACTCATAACATAGGAGATTGGTATACGTGGCAAATCCTTCATTTAACCAGATATCTTTCCAAGTACCGCAAGTAACCATATCACCAAACCATTGATGTCCTAATTCATGAGCAATTAAATCATAATTAAAATTAGCCATAAAACTCATGGTTTGGTGCTCCATACCACCACTCCAGGCAAATTGTGCATGACCATACAATTCTTTAGAAAAAGGATATACGCCAAACAAACTATCAAATAAATGCATGATAGGAATAGTAGCAGCAGTGCGTTGACGATTTTCTAAATTATCATTATGAGGAAAAACATGATGTACAATAGATAAATTTTCTCCCGTGCTTCCCAATGTCATATTGTCAACATATTTGACATATTTCGAAAAAGAAACTGCCACTAGATAGGTCGCTACTGGATAAGAATGGGTATAATGAAAAGAGCGTTGAGTCCCAATAACAGACTCAGACACAAGAAGTCCGTTAGAGACAGCATAATAAGGCGTATCAACCAATAGAATAACATCTAAAGAATCAATTTTATCAATTAAATTTTCGCGACAAGGCCACCAATAATGTGCTCCATAAGGCTGTGATAATGTTGAAACACTAGCCCCACTAGCATTGACACTTCTAAAATATGCCCTAGTACTCATTTCTGGCGCACCATGATAAAACACACTAAAAGAATCTAATTGATTAGCATTAATTATTGAAGGAAAATCGAATTCTAACAGATGGGTATTAGTATGGATAAAACTCACTGCCTGACCATGATAAATAACACTGTCTACTATTAGTTCCTTTCTCAAATCTAATTCAATGCGGCTTGTAGTTAGACTAGAACTAAACGCAATATCTACTTTAGCCGACACAATTGCCCCTGTATTCATGTTAGGTTCAATAAAAAGACGCACATGACGAATATCAATATTTCCATCATTAGATCTTTTCGAATAACTAGAATACAGTTTCATACGAGCAGTTAATTCTTGTTTAAGTTGACTTTCTAGAGGCGTTTGAGCACCTAAACTAATAATAAGACACAAGAAACTCGATATCGTTGCAAACTTTAACACAGCTTATAAAATGAAAACAAATAAAATCAAATAACAAATGTACGTAAAAAAATGCAGTCAATTGATGACAAAAGTCAGAACTTTGCCGATTCTATGGCATATTATCCAATATTAAGATTAAAACCAGGCAAAGAAAAGTCTTTAGAAAGACTGCATCCGTGGGTTTTTAGTGGGGCACTAACGGAAGAAATTAAACTAAGTGAAGAAGGCAGCTTAGTTGAAGTAACCGATATTAACGGTAAATATCTAGGAACTGGTTATGTTCAACATGGCAGTATTGCAGTACGTATTATTTCTTTTGAACAAGTAGCCATTGATGCGAAATTTTGGGAAAACAAAATAAATCAAGCTTATCAACTCAGAAAATATTTACACATTCAGTCTGCATCCAATACCAATTGTTACAGACTCATGCATGGAGAAGGCGATGGAATACCCGGATTGATTATCGACATATACGCAGGAACAGCCGTAATTCAATGTCATACGAGCGGAATTTATATGCAAATAGAGATGATATCGGAAGCATTGAAATCTGTTCTAGGTAAAGATTTAATAGCCATTTACGACAAGAGCAAAGAAACCTTGCACGGCGCTATTAAAGAAGCCAACAATGGATTATTATATGGAGAAATGGACAATGGAATTGTTTTAGAAAACGGGCATCAGTTTAAGGTCAATTGGGTAAGTGGACAAAAAACTGGCTTCTTTCTCGACCAAAGAGACAACAGAGCATTATTAGGCCAATATGCCAAAGGACGCAGCGTGCTTAATACTTTTGCCTATACCGGTGGTTTTTCTGTTTATGCTTTAAAAAATGGCGCTACTCATGTAGATTCTGTTGATGTATCAAAAACAGCTATAGAAGTATTAAAAGAAAATATGGAATTAAATGTCCCTGGCGCTAACAATCACGAAAGTTTTGCAGAAGATACTTTTAGCTACTTTAAAAGAACCGAAACATTATACGACATTGTAATCCTAGACCCTCCAGCTTTTGCTAAAAACATAGGCGCAAAACACAATGCCATTATGGGTTATAAACGCCTTAATGCAGAAGGAATAAAGAAAGTAAAAAAAGGTGGATTGTTGTTTACCTTTAGCTGTTCGCAGGTTATTGATGCCGAAACATTTCAAAAAACAATTTTTTCGGCAGCCCTTGAAAGTAATAGAGATGTAAAAGTACTACATCGATTAACCCAAGGTGCAGACCATCCTGTAAGTTTATTTCATCCTGAAGGTGAGTATTTAAAAGGCTTAGTTCTTTGGATTGATTGATAAAAGTTAAAGCCAAATCTTCATTATCAAAAGCTCAAAAAACGAGTTTGTAATGTCAAAAAAATGTCAAATCAATCTCTTTAAAGTTATGTATTCACTTATAAATCGTAAGTTTGAAGATATCCATCTTATGAAGGGAAATTTACTTCTAAGATTTTACTCTAAAAAATTAGCTATATGAAAAAAATCCTACTATTTAGTTTACTTATTATTCAATTTTCAAATGTTTTCTCTCAATATATTTCAGGCAGTGAGATATACTATGAAAAAATAGGCAATAGAAAATATAAAATAACAGCACATGTATATAGAGCATGTGATTTTGCGACACTAACAAGTGTAAGTGGATTTGTAATTGCAGACACGATTAAAAGAAGTGTAACAATGACACGACAATCCATAACGAAATTGAATGATACATGTGGCAATCCGTGTAACTTGAGCAATCAGGTTTCCAATGCAGGATTTGAACGCCATGTTTTTGAAGCCATAGTAGATTTCAATCAAGCACCATATAACCGTTTCATTAATGCCAACAAATGTATGGTGAGTTTTGCATTGTCGAATAACTATAGAGATGGCAGAAGTACAACACATACTGGAGGGAATTATTACAATGAAGCAACAGTAAATATTTGTGATTCTTTAATCAGTAATACGTCACCACGATTTAGTATAGCTCCTAAATTTTTAATGATGTGCAACAATGCCGTTAATTATTCTCCGGGCCCTATCGATACTGCAGATTATGACTCTTTGGTATTTACATTAGAACCCGTTTTAACCAATTACAACACGAGTATTACTTACAATACAAATTACAGCGCTAAGATACCATTAACTCCGTATTGTCCTTCTGCTCCAGGTTTAACAACATGTAAAGCATTACCAACTGCAAAACCACCAAGAGGTTTTTACTTTGATACCAGTATTTGTCAAATTATTTTTACACCAACCGATTGCACAGAAAAGGGATATACACGTATAAAAATTAGTGAATACCGTAAAATAAATGGGATATGGAAACTCTTAGGCTCTGTGAGTCGCGATATGATGGTTTCTGTTCAATCACCGCCCAATAATAATCTACCAACAATTAATTTCACACCTAAATCGCCTTATATAAGTATTTGTAACAAGTCGACTACCTTATCAATGACGACTACTGATCAGCCTTATCTGCCTATACAAACAACTTATGATACTACTAGTATAACTTATGATAATGCTTATTCGAAAGATTTGTTTTTTGTCGATTTAACTTACCGAGAAAGAAGTGCATTTATTACGCTTTACAATGATAGTAACACTTATAACAAGCCACAGTATTTCACAATTTCTACCTACGATAAACAATGTAATATCAATTTACAATCTTATACGTTTAAGGTTCAGAATTATAAAATAGCGGATTATACAAAAGGATACACCATCGATTCGTGTAACAATATAGTTGGTTATGCTAAATCAATTGACAGCACTATCACAATAAATGGAGGCATTTATTTAATCGACCCACAAGGATATAGTGTTCAAATCAACAATCCTTATCGATTAAACAAGAACGGTACTTATGTCATACGGTATCAATACAGCAGTAATAATAACACATGTTACATTACTAAATTCGATACACTAGTAGTGAATAATGCGCGACCGAATCCGGTTTTAAATATGCTCAATGATACGAGTGTGTGCTCTTCTTATCCTTTTTCATTGCGATTTGAACGCAGTAAAATTTCGTCACTACAAAGCTGGACTTGGTATAAAAACGATACAATAATCAACAAAACAGACAGTTTTATAAGTGGTAAGATATACAATACTAGCAATATTAAATTAAAGATAGAATTTGATCAAAATTGTGTGGCAGAAGTAACAAGAAAGTTTACGGTTTTTAAACCAAACATACAAACACTACAATTCAATTCAATTAAAGTTTGTAGAAACAATCAATTTCCTTTAGTTGCAAATATTATAAATGCGAAATTTCCAATAAGTATCAACTGGAAGTTAGAACAACAAGATACAACTATAAATAGCAATCAAATCACTTTAAAATCTCCAATAAATGATAGCAGTAAATTAAGAGTTCGATTGGTAGATGCTAATCATTGTATTGCAGATGACACCATGTTGGTGATGTTGCAACCTGAATTCAAATTTGACTTTATTCAGGATAAAGCACAATTTTGCGCCGATTCTATTTTGAAAATCAGCCTTATCAACTACCAAGGCAATCCTATAAGAAGCACAGAATGGAGTTCTAATAATATTCCAATATTTGGCAGTGATTTATTCAGCAGGAGCCATGGCTATGCATCAAAAAGTGTAGTACGTGTAATTGTTAAAGATAGTTTTTCATGTCAAGGATATGATTCCATAATTGTTTCTCCAATTAACAATCCGAAAATAAATATCCTACCATTTAACGCAACTTGTTATTTAGATACATTTACAATAGAAGCTCAAATAACAGATTTAACTAGTAACAATCAAAAATTATGGTATTTAAATAGTGTTTTAATTCAAACTGGAGATAGCATTTTAAGCGCTCAAGCACTTGGTTCATCTAGTATAAAACTCATAGCCATAAATGAACAGATATGCAGAACAGAGAAAGATATAAATCTCATTGTTCATCCACTGCCGATAGTCAAGATAAAACCCGATACATTATTTAATCAATTTGCCTTTATAGAATTAGAATCTGCCAACGATCATATCGATTATGTTTGGTCTACGGGAGACAGTATTAAAAAGACAGGCTTTTGGGCATACGAATTAGGCAATCCAGGTAAACATAAAATTTGGTTAAAAGCAACCGATATAAATGGTTGTCAAAATACCGATAGTTTAGACATCTTTACAGATAGATTTACCAGTTTAGAATCTATACGAGAATCGGAAATACTCATCTATCCAAATCCAGTGCAGTCAATACTCTATATAGAAACCGGTAGAGAATCGGCATTCAAAATCTATAGCTTAAGTGGTCAAAATATCCTAGAAGGCACATTAGAGAAAAACCACAATGAAATCAGTTTAGTTGATTTAAGTGCAGGTATTTATATGATCGAAATAGAGGGTCGGAGACAGCTAATTATTATAGAGTAGGCAACGTTTAATTTAAAAAAAACGACTTAAGAGAATGAACAAACTCTATCTATCACTTTTAATTAGTTTACTGATAAATCATCTTGATTGTAAAAGCCAAACTATTGGAGGCGGAGAAGTCTATTATGAATTACTTTCGCCAAAAAAATATTTAGTTAAAGCTATTGTATACCGACAATGCAGTGATGCTTCTTTAAATGGAATAGATGGTTATGTTGAATCCGATTCATTTAAAACCTCAATGAATTTAAAGCGAATCTCTATTTCAAAGCCCACCGACACATGTGGCAACCCTTGTAATAATACCAACGCACAGGGCAATCCTGGTTACGAAAAACATGTTTTTATAGATACAGTTGATTTTACCAAAGCGCCTTATACGAAATATGTTAATGCAGGAAATTGTAAGATATATTTTTCAATAGATCAAAATTTGCGCGATACGAATATTAACACGATAGTTCCGGGTAAATTTTACATTAATGCCATGACCAATATTTGTCAAAATATTACTGTAAATCATACTCCAGAATTCTACTCTGAACCGTATTTACTGGCTTGTTGTAACCAACCTTTTATCTATAATGCAGGCGTTATTGATACAGCGGAAAATGATTCACTATTTTTTAGTTTAGAACCTCCATTAAGCGACAACTTTACACCATTACAATATAATGGCAATTTATATTCTAAAATCCCTATGACACCCTATTGTCCTCCTAGTCCAGGAGTTGTTAATTGCCGGGCTCTTCCTAATGCTAAACCACCTAGAGGATTTTATTTCGACCCTGAAACTGGTGATATCAATTTTACACCAATAAAATGTGATGAGTTTGGCGTCATAAAAATTCTAGTAAACGAATTTAGAAAAGATAGTGCTAACAAATTTATACTAATAGGTCAAGTTTCCCGAGAAATGATGATTCAGGTAAAAGTTTGTCCTGATAATAACCCACCTTATTTTACGGGCAATAACAAATACGCTGTATGCGAAGGCAATAAAATATGCTTTACCATTGGCACTAAAGACGACCCGTTTTTGCCAAAACAAACAAAATTAGACACCATTTCTTTAAGTTGGAACAAAGGCATAATGGCGGGCACTTTTACAATTAAAGATTCAACAGCACGAGAAAAAGAAGCTTTATTCTGTTGGCAAACAAAAATAGGAGATGCGCGACCAAATGTTTACTCATTTTCAGCTACCGTAAAAGATAATAATTGCCCTTATCCCGGTATTTCAACTAGAGGTTATAATATTACCGTTAAACCCAAGGCACAAAGCAAAAGGACCTACACTCAATTTGATTGTGGTTGGCTTAAAATGGAAGCAAAACCATTGGATTCTCTTAAACAAATGTTAAGTAATTATGTGTATTCCTTTAGTATTCGCGATAGTAGCAACAGCGGAACACCTTTATACTTTACCTACAAACAATTAGATAGTTTTAAATTTAAACGTGGTGGTAAATACATTATAGAACATTATGTAAATAACAAACAATACAATTGTCCGACTTCGTATTTAGATACTGTTATTATTAATGCATTAGATGTAGAAATCGCCATTGCGCAAGACACTTTGATTTGTCAAAATGATTCTGTTCAATTTCAAGCTTTGAATTTAACGTCCAATCCTTCGTCTATAAAATGGTTTGACAGTGAAATAAGTGCCTTAGCAGTAGATTCAGGTTTGATATATAAAAGTAAATTAAAAGGTTTAAAAAAGACCATCAGAGTTGATGTAATTCACAACAATTGTTTTTCTAGTGACTCTGTTAAAGTGTATAGTCGAGGTGCTTTTGAAACAGACCCAAGTGGTCATTTATTTAATTATTGTTCTATAAACATTGATACGATACGCATAAAACAAATAAAAGGCACAGCACCATTTACTATAGAATGGTATAAGGACAATCAATTTGCGGGAAGTGATTCGAGCTTAGAAATAAACATTGTCAACAACACAAAAATCAAGTTAAAAATTACCGACAGCACCAATTGCAGCGCAGAAGATACTATGTTAATCAACATCATTCCTACGCCAAAAATTGGTATGTTAGATACATCTATTTGCATCAATGACACTGCGCTTATCTTATCAAAAGTCGACAATTCGAATATTTATTTTGATTATTATTGGGAGCTTGAAGGTCAAGCAAGTGCACAAAAGGGAGAGAACTTCAATTTAATAATTAAAGATACTGTAATTTTAAAATTAAGAATCAATACAAGAGGTGCATGTGAATCTGAAAAAAGCATTACTATAACACCATTGCCTTTACCAGATTTTGAGATTCTTTCGGACACCATATTTAATAAATTAGATTTTATTAAAATGAGTTTGGATAAACAATTTTCGAGCTATAATTGGTCGAATGGCACTCAAACCATTAACAATGATTTTTGGGCATATACCTTAGGAAATCCTGGTTATTATACGATTTGGTGTGAGGTAGAAGACAGCAATGCTTGTAGCCATAGAGAAGAAATTGTGATTCGAACTGATGGCAGAACGACGGTAACTGATTTTGAAAAAGCTATCATTAGATTATACCCGAATCCAGTAGAGAATTATTTAACCATAGAAACCAATAATTTGTATCCATACGATTTAATCGGGGTAGATGGCAAAACAGTTTTAACTGGAGAATTGCAAATAGGGCGCAATCAAATTAATCTAGAAAAATTGAGTCCCGGTATTTATTTTATTAAGATAGATCATCAAGTATTTATCATCAATAAAACGCAGTAGGTAAAACATGATAAAATGTTGAAATCCCCTTAATAAAAGAGGTCAAAAATGCGTATTTTTGCACTGAAATGGAAGCAACCCTAGAACAAGCGCAACAATTAGGCCTATTACCTGAAGAGTTCGAGAAAATCAAATCTATTCTTGGACGTACGCCTAACTTTACAGAACTAAGCATCTACTCAGTCATGTGGAGTGAACATTGTTCCTATAAAAACTCCATCACATGGTTAAAGACCTTACCAAAAGAGGGACCAGCGATGTTGGCAAAAGCTGGAGAAGAAAACGCAGGTTTAGTAGATATTGGCGATGGTTTAGCTGTTTGTTTTAAAATTGAATCTCACAATCACCCTTCTGCTATAGAGCCTTATCAAGGAGCTGCAACGGGAGTTGGTGGAATAAACCGCGATATTTTTTCAATGGGTGCTCGTCCTATTGCTCAACTTAACTCATTGCGCTTCGGTAATATTGATACAGCGCGTACAAAATGGTTATTGAAAGGTGTTGTAAAAGGCATTGGTGATTATGGCAATGCATTTGGTATTCCAACAGTTGGCGGCGAAGTGTATTTCGACGATTGTTATGAAACCAATATTCTTGTCAATGCCATGAGTGTTGGTATTGCAAAAGTGGGTACTACTATTTCTGCTATTGCCGAGGGGCCGGGAAATCCAGTCTATATTTTTGGAGCGGCAACGGGTAAAGACGGTATACATGGTGCTGCATTTGCTTCTAAAGATATTTCTGAAGACAGTATTAATGATTTACCAAGTGTTCAAGTTGGAGATCCATTCTGGGAAAAACTAATTTTAGAAGCTTCAATGGAATTAATCCAAACAGGCGCTATTATTGGTATGCAAGATATGGGAGCTGCCGGAATTACTTGTAGCACAAGCGAAATGGCGGCAAAAAGTGAAACGGGTATGATCATTCACTTAGATAAAGTACCAGTGCGTCAAGCCAATATGAAAGGATGGGAAATCCTACTTTCTGAAAGTCAAGAACGTATGTTGGTGATTTTAGAAAAAGGCAAAGAACATTTAGCTGAAGCTATCTTTAAAAAATGGGAATTAACTTATGCTCAAATTGGTGAGGTTACAGATACTGGTCGTGTAGAATACTACATGAATGGTGCTTTAGAAGCCGATATTCCTGCCGAAAGTCTTGCTCTTGGCGGTGGCGCTCCAGTTTATACTAGAGAATGGTCGGAACCAAAATATTTTGAAAAGATAAAAGCTTTTGATATTAATAAAATAGAAGTTCCTCAAGATTTAAAATCTGTTGCGGATTTCTTATTGAAGGAACCTAATATCGCTTCAAAAAATTGGGTTTATACTCAATATGATAGTATGGTTGGAACAGTAAATCAAAGTACCAATATTCCGAGTGATGCTGCAGTTGTAAAAGTAAAAGGCTCTAATAAATCTTTAGCTCTAACAGTAGATTGCAATAGCCGTTATGTATACGCTGATCCAGAAATCGGTTGCGCAATTGCTGTAACTGAGGCTGCAAGAAACATTGTTTGTACAGGTGGAAAGCCTTCTGCTATTACAAATTGTTTGAATTTCGGCAACCCTTATGACAAAGAAGTTTATTACCAATTTAAACATAGTATTGATGGAATGGGCAAAGCTTGTCTAAAATTTGGAACACCGGTTACGGGTGGTAATGTTAGTTTCTATAATCAAAGTTCTGATGGTGTTGCGGTTTATCCTACTCCTACTATTGGCATGGTGGGTATTATAGAAAAACCTGAACATCAAACGAGTTCTGCATTTAAAAATGAGGGTGATTCTATCTTATTGATTGGTAGCTCTAAAAATGATATTAGTAGTTCGCAATACTTGGCTAAATGGCATAAGGTTGCGCATTCTCCAGCACCTTATTTTAATTTAGATGAAGAGAAAATTCTTCAAGATGCTTTATATGATGCCATCACAAAAGGATTGATAGTTTCTGCTCACGATGTTAGTGAAGGTGGACTATTTATTACTTTAACTGAATCGGCTATGCAAAGTGGAAAAGGTTTTGATGTGTGCACAGAGGCTGAATTTAGAAAAGATGCATGGCTATTCAGTGAAGCTCAAGGTCGTGTTGTTTTATCTGTTAAACCAGAGAATCAATTAGCATTAGAAAATCATTTTAAATCGATGCAAGTTCCTGTTTTGCAAATTGGAACAGTAAAAGGCACCGAATTAATCATAGATGGTCAAAATTTCGGCTCTGTTAACAGCAGTAAAAAAAGTTACGATACTGCTCTAGCACAAAGAATTGCTTAACAACAATTTGAGCTGAGTAGATTGGTCTAAAATAAAAAAGATTTGAAAGCTTAATTTTCAATTGAGTTAAAATCTAATCCATCAAATTCATACAGTTGCTGTATCTTTGCCTTATGCAAGATTCACGCTTAAATGCCTTCAAACGTCTATTAGATATTATGGATGATTTGAGAGCCAAATGTCCATGGGACCGCGAACAAACTACAGAATCCATTAGACATCTTACCATTGAAGAAACTTACGAACTTAGCGATGCTATTATTGCTAATGATACCGAAGAAATTAAAAAAGAATTGGGTGATATATTATTACACATCATTTTTTATGCGAAAATTGGTTCTGAAAAAGGTGATTACGATATAGAAAGTATCATTGACCAATTATGTGAAAAATTGATTCGTAGGCATCCGCATATTTACGGAGAAGTTATAGCAGAAGATTCTGATACAGTTAAACAAAATTGGGAGCAAATTAAACTAAAAGAAAAAGGCGATAAAAAGAAATCTGTTTTAAGTGGAGTACCAGTTTCGATGCCTTCAATTGTTAAAGCCTACAGAATGCAAGAAAAGGCGGCACAAGTTGGATTTGATTGGGATACAGGAGAACAAGTATGGGAAAAAGTAGAAGAAGAATTAGCCGAATTTAAAAATGCCGATACAAAAGATGAACAAGAAAATGAGTTAGGAGATTTGATTTTTTCATTAATAAATTATGCTCGATTTTTACATATTAATCCAGATGATGCCTTAGAAAGAACGAATAAGAAGTTTAAGACCCGATTTGAGTATATAGAAGCCAAAGCCGAGCAAACAGGCAAGGAAATGAAATCACTTGGCTTAGAACAAATGGATGCTTGGTGGCGAGAGGCAAAACAGCTTTAAATCAAAGGATTTATTGCATGTGCAAATGATTAAATCAATGACGTATTAGAAAGATACATGAGCTGAAAATGTTGAGAAACAATAAGCCTATCGATAGTATTTCACTTGAATAAAAAAAATTAAAAAGCACTCAATCCACAATAGGGTAAAACTTATATTTTCCTATCAATTGATATTGCTTAAATTCGTTGACAATTTAGAACAATTGTTCAGTTTAGAGTTAAAATGAAAAATACCTTACTTGTAATATTTCTGCTATTAGGTTTCAAGCAAATGATGGGTAATCCAGCTGATTCCACTTATGCAAAGGACCCGTATTTTTTAAAATTAGTAAAGACCAATTCGCAAGTACCTATATTTTACAATGAGCAAGTACGCAAGCAAATACAATTTTATTTACGTAACATCAACAATAGCACATCAATTCTAATTGGCAAGACTCAATATTACAACAATTTATTAAGTCATTATTTTGACACAGCAGGCGTTCCGAAGCAATTATTTTTATTAAGTTCGGCGATTAGCAATTGTGATCCATTGTATTCAGATGCCGATGGAGGGAGTGGCATGTGGGTTTTAAGTTATGCTATTGCTAAAAAGTATTTATTAAGTACAAATAGTTATATCGATGAAAGAAGAGACCCCTATATAGGGACACAAACAGCTGCTAACTATTTTAAGGATTTAAATTTCATCTACCAAGATTGGTTAAAGACATTGGTAGCTTTTAGAGCCGGACCAATCAATATGAATATGGCAATACATAAAGCCAATAATTCATTAGATTATGGAAAAATCCATAACATGTTAAACGAAACATACCAGAGTGCGGCAGTTAATTATATGGCGTTTTGGTATATATGGAATTACTATAGTGACCACAAATTAATTCCAGTAAAATACAAACTACAAGAAACAGATACGGTTCAAGTTCAAAGAGAGATAAGTTTTAATGCTATAGCGTTCAATCTAAATATCTCGGAAGATATATTGAGACAAAACAATGCAGAATTGAGATTAGATATTATTCCAACTTCCTACAATAATAAGGGTTTGCGATTACCTAAAGATAAGATTGCAGATTATCACGACAAACTCAATATTCTTTTCCCTCCAGCCATTGCGTCTAATGATTCCAATTTTACCGATTCATTGATAATGGATGATCAAGGAATTTATCCTCGCATTGTTAGGCACACCGATACATTAAGAGATGAAGAGGAAGAAGACGAAAGTCCGAAAGCACCTAAAAAAGAATCCAAAACCGTTACTATTATCTATGTCGTTAAAAGTGGCGATGGCTTATTATTAATTGCTGATTTATTTGATTGTAGAGTATCTGATATAAAAAAGTGGAATGGTATGCGTAAAGACGCCATTTTTAAGGGTCAAAAGCTCAAAATAAAAGTCCCTAAAAGCAAGGTTTCTTATTATAAGAAAATCAATACCATGTCT
>JADLHV010000277.1 GCA_020848595.1 Bacteroidia bacterium | reverse complement strand
GGATTTAAAGTAGCAGCTACTGGAAATGTATTAATTGATTCTATTGAAGTTTCAGGCAAAAGACAATACAATTTTGAACAATCTAATGTTCATGATTTTGCTTGGTTTGCTTATAATAAATTTATTATAGATCATAAAGATATGATTTTACCTGATGGGGATACTATACGACTAAGTGTCTTTAGTAATCCAGATATTCGGATGCATGCAGATGTTTTTAATATTATGGAAACAACAATTCTGCAATATGGAAACAAAGTAGGTAAATATCCTTACAAAACTTGCAAAGTAGTTGTGGGTCCTTTGGAAGCAGGAGCAGGAATGGAGTATCCTACCATTACAATATGTAAGAATTTTGATGAAAGGGCTTTGGTTCATGAAATAGGTCATAATTGGTTTTATGGTGCGCTAGGTACAAACGAAAGATTATATCCATGGATGGATGAATCCATTAACTCCTTTTTTGAGGCTGAAGTGTGCCATTTGTTAAGTCCAGCATTTTCAAAAGACATTGATCGAGATAAACATTTTTATTCGCCCTTAGACGGGAAATCTGGTCAGTTTATGCATTATGAATATAAAATCCTTAAGTATAATGTACTTCAAGGAGAGAATCAAGCTATCAATTTACCTTCAATAGAATACACAGAGAATAATTATGGATTAATGATTTATTTAAAGGGTAAACTTGCTTTTGCTTATTTAAAAGAATGTTTAGGAGATGAAATGTTTTACAAATGTTTTAAGAATTATTTTCTAGAATTCAAATTTAAACATCCATTGCCTGGAGATATGCAAAACAGCTTCGAACAAACCTATGGGAAAAGTTTAGAATGGTTCTTTAAAGATTTACTTTCTGATGTCAATGAGGTTGACTATAAATATAAAAGAAATGGAGGAAAAATAAAAGGTCCTGAATCAATAAAAACATTCTTAAAATCAAGAATAGCATTTGGAGAACAGTTTAATCCTTATGGATTTTTGTTTGAGCGAAATCTCTATAATAATGGTCAGAAGAAACAATTTATGAAACTTAGTTTCCCAATTTCTATACCTACTTATAATAGACAAGTACAAGTAAATCTATTGCCATTTGTAGGATATAATATTTATGATGGATTATATCCATTTTTATCAATAAGTAATTCGAACTTAAATGATCGTTCGATAGAATATATGTTAATGCCTGCCTATACTTTTCTAGAAGATAGATTTGTAGGATATGGTAAACTCTCATATAAACATATTTTGAAGAAGAAAAGAGGATTTATTCAAGGAGGAGTTCAAGGACAAATTTTTGGAATTGAATTGAATGAAAATATAAGGTATTACAGATGGACACCTTTTATACAATGGCAATCTTATTCTGGGAAACCAGGGAGAACAAAAGTTAGTAATCTATGGAGATTGCAATACGTTAATACAGGACTAGATAGACTTAATTATATTGAGTATCAAGATTCGTTAGGGATAGCACATTTTAAGAATTATAGCAAGGACTATTTTTTCAATTATCTCAATTTAAAATTCAAGAAAGTTATTCATTTTCAAACGAATAAAATTACTTGGGAATCAAATGCTGAATATGCCTCAAATTCGCAATTTGAACCTGGATCGGTAGCTTATTTTAAAATATGGACTGATTTAAAGTATACATTTACTTATAAGAAAAACAGGCGATTTAATAGTGAGTTTTTTGCAGGTTACTTTCCTTATAAAAAAGGAAATTTTCAAAATCAAGCATTTTATATTAGCGGTAATTCGGGATATCAAGATTATATGTATAGCGAAGCTATGATTGGACGAGCAGAGAATTATACGAGTGATTTATTGATTGGGAAACAATTGATAAATCGAGGTGGATTAAGACAACTAATAGGATTACAAGGCAGTGATTATTGGATGTTGACTTGGAGAAACGACATAGATTTTCCAGGAAAGTTACCTATTTCGTTTTATTTTGATATTGGTTATTATAAGTATTTAAATATCGTTAATACCCCTAATGGAAAACAGACGAACTTTAAGAATGAATTATGTTATACTACAGGTATACAGCTAAATGTTATTAAAGGCGTATTAGAAATCTTTTTACCAGTTTTAGTATCCGAAAATTTCAAACAGTTTAATTTGCTTAATACATCAATTATGAATACGATAGGTTTTAAGTTGAATTTAAATGTATTTGAACCAAGTAAATTAATGAATAGTGTTACGACCTCAGGAAAAGTAAAGTTTGAAGATTAATAGTAAAATCAAAGCCTGTCACTTGGACAGGCTTTGGGTTTTCTAAAAAGAAAACCAGTTGAGGTAGTTGACATTGCCTTTTATGGCAATAAATTAATCAAAAATAGGCATTAAAATCTAGTAGATTAAAACAAAACCCGCACCTGAAAGATACGGGTTAAGTCAAGAGAGGTTAAGAGTAAATTACTTCTTACCAGATGTTTTAGCTTTAGCTTTAGCCTTAGGCGCAGCTGATTTTTTAGCAGCTGGTTTAGCTTTAGCTTTCGCTTTAGCTTTTGCCTTTGGAGCAGCTTTTGCTTTTGGAGCAGCTTTTGCTTTAGCCTTTGGAGCAGCCTTAGCTTTTGCTTTAGCCTTAGCCTTAGCTTTCGGAGCAGCTTTAGCTTTAGGCGCAGCTTTAGCTTTAGCCTTTGGAGCGGC
>JADLHV010000276.1 GCA_020848595.1 Bacteroidia bacterium | reverse complement strand
GGTCCAGTTGCAGCACCAAATATTGATGCTGGATATACTGTTCCAAACATTGAACCATTTATTGGTGGGACGAGTATTATTAAAACGGCTGATAGTCTTTGTGCTGGCTCTAATTTAGATAGTATTACTGTTAAATATACTGGGACTTCTCCGTATAGAATCTTTTGGTTCAATGAAAATACCAATACTTTCTCAACTTTTTCTACAAGTGCAGATTCTTTTGTAATTCATGACTTAGAAGCTGGTACTTACTTAATTAAAGTCAAAGATGCCAATTGTAATATTTTCCAACAACGTACTACCGTACTAAATAGAACTACTGGCTGTAATTTTACAGTTACAGGTACATTATTTAATGATAGTAATGGACTTGTAAATGGTAGTATTAATGGTAGGGCTTTTGGTGACCCTTCGGGAGCTTCTATGTATGTCTATTTAGTTAATAGTTTAGGTGTTGTTGTAGATAGTTCGGTTATCAATCCTCTCAATGGCACTTATTCCTTAACAGGTGTCAGATTCTCTAATTACACCTTAAGAATATCTACTACTGCAGCAGGCATAGGTGCAAGTGCTCCTGCAGCTAGCTTGCCTACCACATGGGTAAATGTAGGTGAACAATATGGTTCCAGTAATAATGCAGGAACAGGAATCGAAAGTGGAACACCTAATGGCGATGTGTCTGTCACTATACTCAGCTCTAATATTACTAATGTGAATTTTGGAATAGAAAGAAAGCCTAGCTCATCTAATCAAGCTTATTCTATTACAACGCCTTCGTTTAACTTACAAGATACTATGCGACTTAATCGTGGTGGATTGGCACCAGGTGGTTTAACAGGTACGGATGCCGAAGATGGAAATTTAGGTGTTGGCAGTAAAGTCCGTATCTATGCTCCAACTTCAAATGAGCTCTATTATGATAGCAATAATGATGGTGTTTTAAGTCCAGGTGAGCTTATAACTGATAGTATCACCATAAATAGTTATAACCCTGATCTGCTTATCGCAAAATATGTTACCGTTGGTAGTACGAGCTTAAGCTTTGGATTTAACTTTATAGATAACGCCAATTTCTTAGCTGCACGAAATACTTATACCGTCTCGTGGCTTACACCTTTGCCTGCTTACGAAATATCAATTACATCTAATTGTATCAATAATAAAAATGTGCTGAATTGGAACATCCAAGGTTCAGAAAATAAAACATTCATTTTAGAACGCAATATAGAAGGAAATACTTGGACAGAATTACTCAAATTTGAATTCTCTCAATTCACCGAATTCAATCACTATATAGATAGTAACTATAATAATATCTGTCTTTATAGACTCCGCACAAATGATAATAGTTTTAACTCTACAATTGTAAGAGGATCCTGTAATAACGTAGGTTCGAGTTTACGTGTTTACCCAAATCCATCCAATAACATTGTCAATATTTGGGGATTAACCGAATTTGAAAGTATTAAAACATACAATGTACTAGGGCTTGAAGTAAATCCGATTATTACTATACAAAATGATGTAGTTCAGTTGCGATTTGACAAACTATCATCAGGAAGTTATACGATACTTATCCAAATAAACGACACAGAATTCGAAACAATTCAAATTCTAATTGAAAGGTAGGACTCAAATAATTATAAAATTAACGAATTAAAAGTAAAGACCCTTGTACTAATATATTAATGGATACAAGGGTCTTCAACTAAAAAATACTAAAGGATTTTCTGTATTAAGCTAATTTCTTTATCATTGCATTAAAAAAATTAAAATGCAATTAAAAAACAATGAAAGCAGAGGAAAATCAATTATAATCACCCTCTGGATTATAGTTATCTTATATATTTTTGAATTAATAGCTTCCATTTATCAGGGCACAGTTTTAGAGGCCATTCAATTAGGTAAAAAATATACAATTGAGGAAGCAAACGCTATAGATATTCAAGTTCAAATTATTACAGGAATTGCCGCTTTAACCTATATAGTTTCTGTTGTTTTATTTATACTTTGGTTTAGACGCGCCTACTACAATATTCACCAGATGATGGATAATTTAGAGTACACAGAAGCCGCCGCAGCTTATAGTTGGTTCATTCCAATTTTGAATCTCTTTCAACCTTTCAAAATAATGAGAGAGCTTTATAAACAAACGATTAAAATCCTAGAAAATCACAATCGATTAACACTTTTCAATCTAAATACAAAAGCATTAGCTTGGTGGTGGGCACTTTGGATCATAAGCAATGTAATTGGCAATATCATTTTTAGATTTAATGATAATACAATTTCCTTATCTGAAATGTTAGCCATGCATAATTTAAAAATTGTTTATGATTTTATGAATATTGGACTTACTTTGATTACAATTAAAGTGGTACGCGACTATACAAAAGTAGAAAACACTTTACACGAAGTATCATATGAAATAGACAACGATGCCGATAACTTATCCCATCATTTAGTAGACTAATTAGTAGACTCGATTTAAAAATTGGTTTGTAATTTTACAATAGGTTTGTACTTATTTTTTAGGACAAGGCAGTCAACTGAAAGCGTCTTTTTGAGATTTGGTTTAATAGTGAACTTTAGAATTTCACTTTAAT
>JADLHV010000275.1 GCA_020848595.1 Bacteroidia bacterium | reverse complement strand
GACCTACATTAAGTTTCAAAGAAATTATTACTCCTAATACCACTCAACTCTTTGGAAATATAGTACTTGAACATCAATTTAACTCAGAATTTGACTCCTTAGCAATTTCTGCCAATTACTTTTCACATAAAACGTATTTAAGTTTCGAAAAAATGATGGAATTAGTTTTAAAAGATTGATTTTTACTACACTAATCAATTGATTACTAAATTATTAATATTCCCTAATTTTACTATTTGAAATTACAGTAAAAATTTATTACTTTTACACCATTATGGCAACGTTTCTCTAGTTTAAGTGTCTTAATGTAGGTGTGAAAAAAATACTTGTAATATTATGTCTATTTGCTGCGCTCAAATCGAATGCTTTGACTGCCGTATTTACAGGTACAGTTCAATCTGGATGCTTACCCTTAGTTGTCGATTTTACAGATGCTTCAATTGGAATGCCAATATCTTGGGCATACGATTTTGGTGATGGCGGAAGCAGTAGCGCACAAAACCCTAGATATACTTTCACCAAAGCAGGCAAATATACCGTTAAAATGACCGTATACGATGGCAGTGTTTATAGTTCTGCAACTGTTACAATTGTTGTTTGGAAATTACCTGCAACCGATTTTAAAGTTACTCAATATGCCTATTGCCCCGGAGAAACTATTAATTTTTTAAATGCAACTACTCCAGGTGATACAACAATAAGTTCTAGTTCTTGGGATTTTGGCGATGGTTCTGTTGTTAATTCTACAGGGAATGTCAAAAAAACCTATAACAATGCGGGTTCTTACAATATCAAACTTACGGTTCGTGATCATCATAACTGCGTTAGTACGGTAGTGAAAAACAATTTTATTACAGTGCATTCTAAACCTACTGCAGTATTTACTTATAACTCTAAGTACAGTTGTGTAGCGCCTCAAAGAATAAATTTTATTAATAACTCGAGCAATAGTGTTTCGTATGCATGGGACTTAGGCGATGGCACTACAAGTACACAAGCTAATCCAATAGTTTTTTACAATGATGCTAAAAACTACTCGATAAAAATGACTGCTACTAGCGACAAAGGCTGTACGGCTACTCAAACTCAAACTCTTGTTGTACAATTTGGCAAAATAAAAGCCAACTATACTGCGGATGCTTTCAATGGATGTATTCCGTACAATCCCCAATTCAAAAACCAAAGTCAACCACTTGGTGTTAAATTAGATTATGCATGGGATTTTGGAGATGGCACTAAATCAACTGCCGAAAATCCATTTAAAAATTATACTAAAACTGGAACTTATCAAGTCAAACTTCGTGTTAGTGGTAGTGGGGTCGGATGCTCTGACTCAATAATTAAAACTATGTTGATCTCTGACAAGCCAAAAGCAACAGTTTATCAAAGAGATACCTTAGCTTGTCAAGGTGAATTAAATTCACTATTTAGAGCTTCTACCAGCAGCGATATTGATAAATTCACTTGGTTTATTGATGGTAAAAACATTGATACTAAAATAGATTCACTGAATTACAAATTCGAAAAATCGGGTATTTATAATGTCGTAGTTTTACTTCTAGACAAAGCAGGATGTCAACAAACCTACGCATTTAAAAAAGTAGTTGTTCAACATTTATATGGTGGATTCTGGTCGCCAAATTTGGGCGGTTGTATCCCTTACTCTCACGACATTATTGACACAACTAAAAGCGACCTTTCATCAAACTATGCCTACACTTGGGATGATGGCGATGGCAATATTTTCACTAATCGAATTCCTAATTTAACCTATAAGGATACGGGTAGATATGAATTAAGACAAAAAGTGATAGATCAATACGGCTGTGTCGATGAAGCATGGACTTATGTATGGGCTGGTATCAAAATTAAACCTTCGTTTGTTTTAGATAAACACATAATTTGTAACAATGAAGATATAAAGATGACCAATACAACACCTGATAGTTTAAGGGATTTGGTGCATCAATGGATTTGGGAATTTGGAAATAACAAGGGGAATGATGAAGAATCTTTTGTAACGAATATTAGAGATTATCCTAGGAAAACGACACCTTTGCTTATTGCCGTTAATAACTATTGTCGTGACTCTTGTGTCAAAGAAGATTCTGTTACAATAAAAGCACCTTTAGCAGATTTTATATTTTCTTTTGACACTTGTTTCAGCAATACCGCTAAACTTAGGAATTCGAGCGTTTTAACTACCGACTATACATGGTATTTGCCCGATGGTAAAACATCAAAGGATAGTGTTTTCTATTTTAAATTCACGCCAAACAAAAAAGAAATATTTAGTTTATCTGTTGTCAATAAATTAACAGGATGTAAGGATTCATTATCTCAAGAAATTACGTCCCCAAAAACAACTTCAAATATTGTAGCGACTAAAAAAAGTGGCTGTACGCCGCAAATTTTTAAATTCGAAAATTTCCAAACACGAGCTTATAGAAGCCATTGGGATATGGGAAATGGTGATACCTCTGCAATTCAAGATTCATTTAGATATACTTATCATGTGCCGGGAACATACATCATTAAGCACACAGGTTGGGATATCCGCAGTTGTCCATATACTTCTCAAACAAAAATTACAGTTGACGGCCCAACAGCTGGTGGTAAAATCTGGCCCGAAAGAGGTTGCTTGCCTCTGTCTATTCAATTAGTCGATTCTGTTTCTAATGGTAAAGTCAAACGTAAATATTGGAAATTTGAAGACGACCCTCAATGGCGTAAAGCTACCAATAAAAACGAAACACTTAATTATACAATTTATAATATGCCACTTAGTGGTGATACTTTTTTTAGAATTGAATTATTTGTTGAAGATAGCAATGGCTGTCAAACAAGTAGAGTATTTAAAGTTAGACCATCGGGACCAAAAGCAGGCATTCAAATTTCACCGGAATCGAGATGCGATGCTGTTGAATACACATTTAATGCTAGTTTAGACTCAGCATCTGCTTTCTATCCCG
>JADLHV010000274.1 GCA_020848595.1 Bacteroidia bacterium | reverse complement strand
CATATGGCTATAGTTACGGAGGGCTGACTTCCAATGTGAATGCAGCTACTGCTACTATTAGCGGATTTGATAGTGTTTGTAATAATAATACAGGAACACTCAGGTTTGATTTTACAGGTGGGCCACCATGGAGCGTTGTGTATTCAGATGGGGTAAATAGTTATAATTTGAATAATATTACATCTACGCCATATTTTCTTCCGGTAACAGTTACTAGTAATAAAGTTTTTACTATTAAATCATTTATCAGTAATGGGGTAGCGTCAGCAAATGTATTTGGTAAGGCGTATACCAAGTTAGCAATTTCTAATCAGTCAGCTCAGATAAGTGGTGCTAAAACAATATGTAGTGGAGACTCTACTCAGTTAATTATTAGACTAACCGGTTCGAAACCGGTTAGTTTTACATACACAGATGGTACGACTCCTGTTACAGTTTCAGGTATTACCGATTCTGTATATAGAGTATTTGTGTCACCGACAACCACTAAAACATATTCGCTAGTGAATGTAAAAGATATCTGTGGTAATAATGGAAGTATAACGGGGAGTGCGCTGATAACTGTAATCCCAGCAATAATTGCGCCATCAAATTTTAAATTAACAGATAATGATCGAAAGATATTATTAGAGTGGACAGATAATTCAAGTAATGAGGATTCAATTATAGTTGAACGAAAAATGCAGGGGCAGACATCCTTTTCGAGATTAAAAGTATTGCTGCCAAATACAATCCAATATTTAGACACTAATATAGCATATCAAAAATGGTATTACTATAAAGTTACTTTCAAGAAGAATAATGTTAGCTGTATCGGTGTGTCTGAAATTGATTCGATTTATGCAGATTATCCCCCATCAAAATTCTTAGTGAATACTTTATTTAATCCCGGGAATAGTACAAACATAAAGAATGCAGTTTGGTTTGATGTAGATAATGACGGGGATCTGGATATAATTTTTGGTAGTATGTGCGTCTATAAGAATAATGGTAGCGGTGGTTTTGAATTTAGCTATAACTTCTCTGGCGCGCTCTTGGATTCAGTAAATGGATCAACATTAAGAGTCACGGATGTAAATAATGATGGCAGAACAGATTATTTCCTGTTGAATGCAAAAGTAAATGGCATTGCCAAAGCAATTGTACTGACTGATAACGGATATTTCAATATGGTGGCTGGTCCTTTTGATTATAGCAACTATGATAACGTAACATGGCCGGATAATTATATAGATTTTATTAATTATAATAATGATAAACGTTTGGATATAATTGCAAATTACTATAAAGTAATTAATACGCCTTTTAATCCATATAATGGCACTTATGCCGGAGTTGATGTAAATACGACATCTGCACAAACTTCGCCAAATCCTAATTTTATACTACAACGCTCCAGATTATATGATAATATGACAAAGTTTGGAAAAACTTTTTACTTGGATTTAAATAATGATAATTTTCAGGATTTGATTTCATTCGGATCAAATGGCGTACATGTCTTTAAATTTGCAGATAATATTTTTGAAAGTAAGTTCGAAGATTCAGGGGTGGTAAATGGATTGATTTCCAATTATAATGTGCAGATGTCTGATTTTGATAACAATTTAGTTTCTGAGTTTGTCTTTCAAATGCCATTTATTAAACAGAAGTCAGGAACAGGGCTTAATACATATACAAATTTAAATGCTAATTATGGAGATTTTAATTCCACTAACGCAAATGGTTGCAAAACATTTGCAATAGAGGATTTTAATAACGACGGTTGGCAGGATGTATTTATGACGTATACAAAT
This sequence comes from Bacteroidia bacterium, assembly GCA_020848595.1. Taxonomy (GTDB): domain Bacteria; phylum Bacteroidota; class Bacteroidia; order NS11-12g; family UBA955; genus JABMMZ01. The sequence goes on along the minus strand of JADLHV010000274.1, from coordinate 949 downwards.
AAGGCACCTGTTCTTTTCTTAAACAATAAAAATAAAACATTCTCAAAATATGATTTTGGATATATAGCACCTGCAGAAACAAAAGCCGCTGAACTTGTATTAGGGGATTACGATATAGACGGTAAAGTAGATATTGCTATAGGTAACAGAATACTCAGAAATACTTTGCCATTTAATAATAACTGGATAAACATCAAACTGCTGCCAGTCTCTACCAATCGTATCCCATATGGAGCAAGGGTTAGAATTAAAGCTATAATCAACGGACAACCTGTTTGGCAACAAAGGGAAATAACTGCGAATGGTAATAGTACTATTGCTCATTTTGGTTTGGGAAATGCTGTTAAAATAGATAGTATCGTTGTTCTTTGGCCAAATCATACAAAATCTGATTCTGCATTGAGAAGTACCGGAATCAGCAATGTCACAACATTGCAGAATATTTCTACTATAAACCAGCAAATAGAAATTGTTGAACCAACAAGAGTTCTGCAGTTCCTCGAATTTGCCGCATCTGTGACAAAGGCATCTTTGAAGTGGAATAAAATTTCAGGAGCAAATAACTATCTTTTAAAACGGAGGAGTGTGAAAGACACAGCATTTAGACAAGTCTATATTGGGAATAATATTGTGTTTGAAGATACCACCTTGTTGCCTAATTCTGTTTATGAATATATTTTATATTCATTCTCGTATGGTGACACATTGAAGGAGTCGGTTTATGTCACTACGGATAAGATTAGAATAAAGGCAGAAACCACCAATGGGCTGACAAATATAATCAGTTGGAATGGAACAGAATCCAGTACAATAAAAAATATGTTGTATAGAAAAAAAGCTAACGGACAATTTCAATTTGTAAAAGATGTAAAAAGATTAAGTAGCTATATAGATACACTGGTAATGCCATCTGAACAATATTGTTATTTTATACAATCATTTTACTCTG
>JADLHV010000273.1 GCA_020848595.1 Bacteroidia bacterium | reverse complement strand
GTTGAACCTGTAAAATTCAATCCAGCAAAATCAGGATGATTAAAGATAATATCTCCAGTTACAGGGCCTTCTGTATATATTAAATTAATAACACCAGCAGGTAAACCAGCTTCTATGAGTATTTCCATTATAACATTTGCTGAGTATATTTGAGTAAAGGCAGGTTTCCAAACTACTACGTTGCCCATCATGGCCATGCTAGTTGGTAGATTGCCAGCTATTGCAGTAAAATTAAAAGGTGTAACAGCAAATGTAAATCCTTCTAATGGGCGATGCTCTAATCTATTCCATATTCCTTTACTATTTGCACTTGGTTGGTCACCATAGATTTCAGACATATATTGTACATTGAATCTGAAAAAATCTATTAATTCACATGCTGCGTCAATTTCTGCTTGAAATGCATTTTTAGATTGAGCTAACATAGTTGCTGCATTTAGTTTTGCTCTATAAGGACCAGAAATTAATTCAGCTGCCTTTAAAAAGATAGCAGCACGTTGTTCCCATGGCATATTTTCCCAATTTGCTTTAGCTGCTAATGCCGCTTCAATAGCCTTATGTACATGTTCGGCCTCACCTTTATGGAATGATCCAATTTTATGCTGCAAATCGTGAGGTGGATATATATCGCGTGTATTACCAGTTCTTACTTCTTGACCATTGATATACATTGGGATGTCTATCTGTTTAGACCTAGCTTCTTGTAATGCACTTTTCAATGCTGCTTTTTCCTTACTACCTGGTGCGTAATCTAACACTGGTTCATTGACGGCCATTGGCACTTTGAAAAATCCGTTCATGATATGATTTAAATATTTTGAGGCGCAAAAATACAAATATTTTTACGTAGATGCTTGTGATTTTTGTCGCAAACAAATCTTCTTATCTGATGCCACTCTTCTTAGGGGCAAATTAATGTTATGTAAAATTGTCCTTTTTAGTATTTTGATTTTGGACTGCTTGATTTTACAAATATTAAAAATGAGAAATAATTAGGATACACAATTAAACCTTAATATAATTTGCAATACAATTTGAAAGCAGATGCGATTATTGGTATTAAATTTTTAGCAAACATGCGTTTAAGCACATTATACTAATAACAAAAAGTTAAGGAAGTAAATATTGGAGAATAATACAGACTTAGTCAGTTCTGAATTTTTTCTTTTCTCTTTTTTTGAAGCTACCTTCTCTAGAACCTCTGAAATTACTGTCTCTATTGTCTCTGCTAGGTCTGCTATCTCTTCCGTCTCTGCGGTCTCTGCTTCGGTTATTACTTCTATTGTTATTTCTTCCTCCAGAAGTGCGATCAGAAGATGCTTCCATACGAATAGGGCGACCTCTGAATTTCTTACCACTAAAGGCAGCAACAAAAGCTTCAGCAATATCGTTGTCGACCTCTACAAAACTGTAAGAATCCATTAATTCTATTTTACCTAATTGGGCTTTAGTATGACCACTAGTATCTAATAAGAATTCTAAGAATGCAGCTTTATAAAATCCATCTTTTTCACCAAGACTAATGAATAAACGGGTATAATTACCAAATCTTTGTCTTTCACCACTATTGTTTAAGTCGCCAGCTTTTTCGTAGTACTTTAAAAAGCGATTAAATTCTAAAGATGCTACTCTTTGAATAATTTCATCTTTGCTCATTTCGGCAAATTGCTCTTTTAAATATGGTAAGTAATTTTCATAATCACCATGAGAAATATCGGCTTTTTGAAGTTTATCAATAAAAGCAAAGAATTGTTTTTCGCAAACTTCACGACCACTTGGTATCTCTAATTTTTCGAATTTAGATTTAGTCAAATGTTCAATATCTCTTATTCTGCCTGTTTCTCTGCTATGTATAATACTTATACAAACACCAGATTTTCCAGCTCTAGCAGTTCTACCACTTCTATGCGTATAAATTTCTGGTTCGTCAGGTAAAGCGTAATTAATAACGTGAGTAATGTTATCGACATCAATTCCTCTAGCGGCAACGTCTGTAGCAATCAACAATCTTAGAGTCTTTTCTCTAAATCTGCCCATCACTTTATCGCGTTGTTGCTGACTTAAATCACCATGTAGAGCATCAATTTCATAACCTTCTTTAAGAAGTTTTTCGGCTATATCTTGAGCTTCAAGTTTTGTACGAGTGAAAATAATACCATACATACCTGGATTATAGTCAATTAAACGTTTAAGAGCTTCATATTTATGTGATGATTGACATTGGTAGTAAACGTGCTTTATATTCTTAGCTGTTTCATTAGAATTAACTTTAATTTCGAATGGCTTATCCATGAATGTTTCAGCAATTCTTCTTACTTCTTTAGGCATAGTAGCACTAAACAACCAAGCGGCTTCACGGGCAGTGGCATGAGAAAGTATATGTTCAATATCTTCTCTGAAACCCATATTTAGCATTTCATCGGCTTCGTCGAGTACAACGTGAGTTACACTGTCGAGTTTTACGGCTTTGCGTTCCAAAAGGTCTATTAATCTACCAGGAGTTGCAACAACAATCTGAACACCTTTTTTCAAATACTTAATTTGATTGTCAATACTGCTTCCACCATACACGGCAACGTGATAAAATTCGTCCATGTATTTGCCAAATGATTTGAAGTCATTAGCAATTTGTATACATAATTCTCTGGTTGGGCAGATGACCAATCCTTGAACTTCTTTTCTAGAAGTATCTATAAGTGAAAGTAATGGTAATCCAAAAGCGGCTGTTTTGCCGGTTCCTGTTTGGGCCAATCCTACAAAATCCCTAGTTCCTTGGAGTAGAACAGGTATCGCTTGTTGCTGGATTGGAGTTGGTTTGACATAACCTAAATCGGTTAGTGCATCGAACACTGGCTGACTTAAGCCCATGTCCTGAAATGAATCTATCATAAAGAGGGCGCAAAGGTAGGGTAAATAATCGAGAATATTAGATAAATCTTAAGAAATAAAGAAAATATAGGCTGTACATGGTTTTACTATCACACTTTTTCAGCTATAATTGCAGGTTGAATGCATAAGTCACAATCTAATTCTGCTATCATTAAAAAATTGTCGATTGATTTTGGCTTCGATTTTTGTGGCATCTCTAAAGCGACTTTTCTGGAAAATGAAGCATCTAAATTAGAGAAATGGTTGTCGAATGGTTTTAATGGCTCTATGCAATATCTTGAAAATCATTTTGATAAACGTTTAGATCCTACTTTATTAGTGCCAGGTGCTAAAACTGTGGTAAGTTTAATGGTTAATTACTATCCTTCTACATCTCAAATTTCAGATTCCTATAAGATTGCGAAGTATGCCTATGGCGAAGATTATCACTCTGTTGTAAAGGATAAATGTAATAATCTTTTAAATGCAATGCGCGATAAAATTGGTTTAATCGAAGGTCGTGTTTTTGTCGATTCTGCCCCTATTCTCGAACGCACTTGGGCAGAGAAAAGTGGTTTAGGTTGGATTGGTAAACATGGACTTTTAATTAATAAACAAAAAGGGTCTTTCTTTTTTTTGGCAGAATTAGTCATAGATCTAGAATGTGAACCTGATGGTCCTATAAAAGATTATTGTGGAACATGTACTAAATGCGTCGATGCTTGCCCTACCGAAGCAATTTTACCAAATAAAACATTGGATGCTAATAAATGCATTTCCTATTTGACAATTGAATTAAAAGAACAAATACCTCAAAAATTTGAAAACCAAATGAATGATTGGATTTTTGGTTGTGATATCTGTCAAGAAGTTTGTCCTTGGAATCGATTTGCAAAACCAACGCTTGAGCCTAGATTTAAACCTATTTTATCAGCCCAACTGATCAACTCAATTAGCAATAGCATGACTG
>JADLHV010000272.1 GCA_020848595.1 Bacteroidia bacterium | reverse complement strand
CGCAGTGATAGCCATCAGGAAACAAATCATGAGGAACAACATAACCAATCATACCATAGTTCATAGTTTCTAAAAATCCTTTTGGCAAATTAGATTTAATTATCTCACGCAATTTTACAATTGTATTGCGTTTATCATCAGAAACTTGGGCAATATAATCTTCGATTGAAGTTGCATTAATTTTCATACGAGCAAAAATAAAATAAAAAGGGGATAAAAGTCATTGGAAAAATAGAATAAAAAGACCTTGATTTGCAGAGAAGATATGTTAAGTAAAGAACAAATAGCAAAGCGCATAGCAATAGAATTAAAAGATGGTTACTATGTGAACCTAGGCATAGGCATACCGACCTTAGTAGCAAACTACATTCCTGAAGGAGTTGAAGTAGTCTTACAATCAGAGAATGGCTTATTAGGTATGGGGCCATTCCCATTTGAAGGAGAAGAAGATGCCGATTTAATAAATGCAGGCAAGCAAACGATAACAACCGTTCCTGGATCAGTATTTTTCGATTCGGCGATGAGTTTTGGAATGATACGCGCTGGGAAAGTAGATTTAACCGTATTAGGTGCAATGGAAGTTAATGACAGAGGCGATATAGCAAATTGGAAGATACCAGGAAAGATGGTAAAAGGCATGGGAGGAGCGATGGATTTAGTAGCAAGTGCAAAAAATATTATAGTAGCGATGCAGCATGTTAACAAGGCAGGCGAATCAAAATTATTAAAAGAATGCACATTACCAATTACAGGCATAGGATGTGTAAAAAAGGTAGTTACCGAATTAGGTGTTTTTGATATAAATGAAAACGGATTTGAATTAATAGAAATAGCTCCTGGAGTAAGTGTAGAAGAAGTAAAATCGAAAACAGAGGGACGATTAACCATAAGTAGTTCATTGATAACAATGGAAGTTTAATTTATTGAATATAGAAGGTAAAACATCAAAATTAAAATCCGTTTAATTAAAGACAAAATATAGCTTATTAAGCATATTTTAGATTCTAATACATTCTTAAAGGATGATTAAAGTTAAAATTGAATTAAAACCAAAAAATAGAATTCAAAATTATTACCTTTGCTGAATATGAAATTCGGCACAAAAGCCTTGCATGCAGGGATAGAACCAGATCCAACAACCGGTGCGATAATGACACCAATATTTCAGACAAGTACCTTTGTACAAGAATATCCAGGGACACATAAGGGATATGCCTATGCGAGAGGTAAAAATCCAACGAGAACACAATTAGAAAACAATTTAGCTGCATTAGAGAACGGTACAAACGCCTTATGTTTTTCTAGTGGAATGGGCGCTATAGATGCCGTAATTAAATTATTAAAGCCAGGAGATGAGGTAATAACTGGCGATGATATATATGGAGGATCTTATAGGATGTTTTCTAAAATCTATGAACCATTTGGCATCAAATTTCATTATATCAATTTATACGATGCAGAGAATATTCGCCAATATGTTAATTCTAATACCAAATTAATATGGGCAGAGACACCAACGAATCCGACTTTAAAAATAGTTGATATATCCGCCGTTGCAACAATAGCAAAAGAGTTTAATCTAATATTAGCGATAGACAACACATTTGCGTCGCCATATTTACAAAACCCATTAGATTTAGGAGCAGATATAGTCATGCATAGTGCTACAAAATATTTGGGAGGTCACAGTGATGTAGTAATGGGTGCATTAGTAACAAAGCAACAAGAATTACATGACCGATTAGCCTTTATATTAAATTCGTGTGGTGCAAATCCTGGTCCAATGGATTGTTTCTTAGTAATAAGAGGCATAAAGACACTTCATTTACGGATGAAGGCACATTGTTCGAACGGCAAAGAAGTTGCAAATTTTTTAAGGAATCATCCCAAAGTAGGTAAAGTATATTGGCCAGGTTTTGAAGATGCAGCGGGTCATACAGTTGCAAAAAAGCAGATGAGAGATTTTGGCGGTATGGTATCTTTTACGTTAAAAGGAGATGATTTTGAAGCTGCCATGAGATTTGCCACCAATGTAAAGATATTTACATTAGCAGAATCATTAGGAGGAGTAGAAAGTTTAGTTAATCATCCAGCAAGTATGACCCATGCGAGCATACCAAAAATAGAGAGAGAGAAATCTGGAGTAGTAGATGGACTGTTGAGATTAAGTGTTGGAGTTGAAGATATAGAAGACTTAATATTAGATATTACACAAGCCTTAGAAAAAGTATAAAGACAATTTATTAGACTAAGGCTTTATGTCTTTTTATTTGATGAGGTTCGAGAGATTTTAGCCATTTAATACCTTCATCAAAATTGGTAACAACCAGATAAGGTTGCTTAGGTTTGTTCATTCTATAGAAAAAATTAGCAATCATTTTATAGACCATATTTTGAACAAAGACGACAGATGCACTTACGGGGCTAATTGCTTCAATTTCTATAGCTTTATCTCTAGCTTGTTTAGTCACATTGCACATGTGCCCTGCTTCAAAAATAAACAAGCCATCTTCCTCATTTGTAATTTCTTTGTAAAAAGCGAGCATTTCTGATTGTAATTCGAGATCCAGAACAGTTTTATCTTTCAAAAAAACGTGGTAAATCCCGTCATTTCTAAGAGCTACTTTAAACTTTACATGTTCAAGAGATTTTATATGTTGATTGGATTGTTTCAAATTTGGGAACAGATGCAAATAAAGGGAAAAATTACATGTTTGCCAATTTTGAGACTGTCGTATTTTACAGCAACTTTGGAAAATGAATTGTATTTAGGACACCTAGAAAAAAGCGAAACTTAAGAATAAATGCGACTATAGGGTTATTTTTGAAAATACTTGTCACAAAAAATATATTTTGTGTCTAACAGAGAGAATGTACACAGATCAAGAAATATTGAATGGATGTAAGAAGCAAGAGCCATTTTTTCAAGAGATGTTGTACAAAAGATATGCATCAAAAATGTTGGGTGTATGTTTACGATATGCACCAGATAGAGAAGTAGCAAATGATATTTTTCAGGAAGGATTCATCAAAGTATTTCAGAATTTAGATACATTTAAGGGAGAGTCGGCTTTAGGATCATGGATGTATCGAATTTTCATGACCACATCCATCAATTACATTCAAAGAACATTAAAGCATAAGTTCGAGGTTAGCATCAATGAGAATTTGAACCCTATAGAAGAAGAAATAAGTGAAAATGAAAGAGAGCATTGGTTGAATCATGTAAGTCAAGAAGAAGCTTTGCAAATGGTTCAAGATTTACCAGAAAAGTATAGATTAATTATAAATATGTATGCGATCGACCAATTATCGCATTCGGAAATCAGTTTAATATTAGGAATCAACGAGACCAGTTCTAGGTCGCAATTATCTAGAGCGAGGAAATTGTTAGGGGATCAATTAAAAATAAAATTAGAGAAAAAGTTTGGCAAATAAACGTCAAGATATCGATCAATTTTTATTTGAGAAATTACACTCATTAGAGGGTATACAAGACGACTTTGTTTGGCAAAATATAAGTCAATATTTAGAGCATCATAAAGCCCCAATAGACTTACTTCTAAGTAAACAATTGTTCAACTTAGAGCAGCATCCACCAGTATCAATTGAGAAGCAGATATTAAATAATCCAAGCATTAATAGTCCGATCATAGATCAGCGACTTCACGCATTATTATCAGTTTTAGAATCAGAGCCAGACAAAGAATTTAAGTTTGAAAAGAAGGACAAAAAAAGAAGACGCCTCCTACCCTTTTTTTTAATTTCGATTTTAATTACATCATCGATAATTTATGTTAATAATATGACTCAAACGGAACAAAAAAAGGATGAATTAAATACAAAAGAAATCAGTCAAAGTATATTTCAAGAATCTAACACACCACATGAATTGAATAATTTAAAAGATAAGATAGACATACAATTTAAGGATGAAAAAGAATATTTAGAAATTAAAGAACAAAGCGTTCGAAAGGTAAGAGAATCGTTTAAAATTTTTCATTCAAATACAAATAGTTTAGAAACACAGTTTGAAGAAAAAACAGAAATAGAAAATATTCAAAAAGAATTAAACTTTAAAAACATAGTACAATTTGATTGGCAGTTAGAGCAAGAGAGTAATAAAGT
>JADLHV010000271.1 GCA_020848595.1 Bacteroidia bacterium | reverse complement strand
ATGAGTGGGATGAAAAAAGAAAACTGCTCAGTTACGATATAGCTGGAGTAGTTATTAAAATCAATGATTATCATCAAAGAGAAGAATTAGGTTTTACTGCTAAGTCGCCTCGCTGGGCAATTGCGTATAAATTTAAAACCGAGGCAGCCCTTACAAAATTAAATTCAATTGAATATCAAATTGGAAGAACTGGTGCTATTACACCTGTTGCTAATCTCGAGCCTGTGTTTCTATTAGGAACAACCGTTAAAAGAGCATCCTTACACAACGCTAATGAAATAGAACGTTTGGATGTTAGAGTAGGAGATTATGTTTTTGTTGAAAAAGGTGGTGAAATTATTCCAAAAATTACTGGTGTGGATTTAAGTCAAAGAGATCCTGGACTATCTCCACATATATACATAAGTGAATGTCCAGATTGCGGAACACCATTGATTAGAAAAGCCGGAGAAGCCCAACATTATTGCCCGAATGAAAGCGATTGTCCAACTCAAGTGATGGGTAAAATACAACATTTTATTCATAGAAAGGCAATGGACATTAATGGTATGGGCGACGAAACCGTTGAATTGCTGTACAAGAATCATTTAATTAAAAACATAGCAGATTTATATGATTTAAAATTTGAGGAGGTATTGAAATTGGATAGGATGGCAGAAAAATCGGCAAAGAATTTATTAGAGGGAATTGAAGCTTCTAAGACTATTCCTTATGCACGTGTGTTATTTGCCTTAGGGATTAGATATGTTGGTGAAACTGTAGCAAAAAAACTAGCTGCTACGTTTAAAAATATAGACGACTTGATGAATGCTACTCAAGATGATTTAATTAAAGTAGATGAAATAGGAGAGAGAATTGCTCTTTCGCTGCATGAGTTCTTTAGTATAGAAAGCAATAGGAATTTAATAGAGCGATTGAAATCAGCTGGACTTCAGATGGTTAACACAGACAAAGAAAAGGAGAAAGTATCAGATATTTTAAATGGTAAAATCGTTGTTATATCTGGCGTTTTCAGTAGATTCAGCAGAGATGAAATTAAAGAATTGGTTGAAGTTAATGGCGGTAAAAATGCAGGTAGTATCAGCAGCAAGACACACTATGTAGTTGCAGGAGAAAACATGGGTCCGGCAAAATTAGAAAAAGCTAGGCAATTGAACATTCCAATTTTAGATGAATTGACTTTTTTAGAACTTATTAATAAAGAATAAGCTAACATTTTAAACCTGTTTTGTCTGTTTTTAAAGCTTCTATTCTCATGAAAGGTTTAAAACTGAGAATATTAAAAAGTCCACATTTACTTTAATATTCCCGCTAGTGTTAATGCCGAAATGACACCCAAGATAATAAATATTGAAAACACGATTACAACACTTTTAGAAAGTACAAATCCTCTTTTTTGAAATCCATTTCGCTTGATTTTTCTCATAGCGATAATGGCCATAATTAAACCACCTAATGCCATTACTCCACTGGCTAATCCAATGACTAAAGTAGATAATCCCAATAGATTGCTTATGCTGCCAATTGCTAATCCAGAATAAAAACTAATCCCAGAGGCTAAAGCTAGTTTATCTATTGGTTTTCTTATTGCTGATGCGGTATCTTGTGGAGTTTCATTTAATTTATTTGAATTGTGAGTCTGATTTATAATACTATTCTTAAGGAGTTTTTCCCGTATTGGTATTGAATCTTCCCTTATTGTATAAAGACCTTCTGAATGTAAAGAGGAATTGTACTCGGGTACTATCTGCAAAGATTTATCCTTATTTATGCATTTTTTATTCTTGCATGCCATTAAACACAAGCAAGCCAATATAATTCTCCACGTATTCATACACTCAATCGTTCACAAATCTTACTATTTTATTTCAAAGAATTGGGTATACTTTAGCGAAATGAAATCAATTTATTTTTAAGATGAAAGTATTTTTTTTGAAATGAAATTAGGAGATTCAAAACAATTTTTATGGATAATTTAGTCACTTCGAAAGTTAAGATACCTCAAAAAAAGTAGAGGATAATAAGTGATATATAAACAGCATTTTTAACTCAAACAATCGGCGCAAAATATCATGATTTTACGACAATTAGAGCGCCTATGTGAAAAACATTCCATTTATCTAAACAGTTTTTGTTTGGTGTGGATTTAAATAAGGTTGAAGAATAAAGTCAATGCCATCTTCGTTTATACTTTTGCGCTACGCAAGATAATGGCCAAAAAAACAGGAAATAGCTTTAGAAATTCGGCAGATGACTTTCAAGCCGAAGTGCAAGAGAAAGTGAAGAAGCGCTCTACAGGCCGATTTGCTTGGATTAAAGATGAACGAACGCGGAGAATTGTTGGAGCATTTTTCATCTTATTTTCTTTATTTTTATTTTTATCTTTTACCTCTCATATTATTAATTTATGGGGTTTTGAGACAGATCAAGACTTATTGCAAAGTAGTAGTTGGTCTTGGTACAGTGCAAATCATCCTAAAGGGACAGCCAATATGATGGGTTATTTTGGGGCATGGTTTGGACATTTGTTTATTCATAAGTGGTTTGGAATTTCATCCTACATCTTATTGTTTAGCGTTTTTACTTTAGGAACTAAATTGCTGTTCAATTGGCAGATGTATCCTATATGGAAGATTTTGCGTTATACTTTTTTTATTATTGTTTGGTCGTCTATATTAATGGGATTCATCTTCCATACCGATAATCTATTTATGGGTGGTGGATTTGGATTTTATGGCTTTATGTGGTTAAAGGGTTTATTCGGAGCGATTGGCACAGCTTTATTTCTATTATTGTATGGCGCAATCTTTCTAATTGTTGTCTACAATTTAGATTTCAGATTTGGTAAAAAACCTTTAGTTGAAAAAGATGATATTAGAGTAGATTTTTCGGATCATGCAGCTGAAGCAGCAGCCATCAAATCACAGATGGAAGAGTTAATAAAGGAAAATGACCGTGAAACAGGTGCTTCAATAGTTGAAGATGAAGCTGAAGGCATAGAAGTTATCACTATCAATGAAGCTCCAGAAATTGAAGAAGAACTATCTGAGCAGGAAGAAGACATAATCGAAGAAGAAGTTGCAGCACCAATAAGCTTTAAAGTTGACCCTTCTATTAGCAAAAACACAAACCAGAAACAAGACGATTTTGAACTGAAAATTGCAGATCAAGAAGTGGAAGAAGTAGTTGAAGTTTCTTCAATTGTACAACCTAGTTTGCCCAATACATTAGGCGATGAATATGATCCAAGACTCGATTTAGCAGGTTATACTATGCCTACAATTGATTTGCTTCAAGATTATGAGTTTACAAAAACAGAAATTGATAGAGCAGAACTCGAAACCAGTAAGAATCTTATTGTAGAAACATTAAAAAATTACAATATTGGCATTTCAGAGATAAAAGCGAATATAGGTCCAACGGTTACTTTATATGAAATAGTGCCTGCACCTGGAGTAAAGATATCTAGGATTAAGAATTTAGAAGATGATATTGCTTTGAGTTTGGCGGCTCTTGGTATACGTATTATTGCACCAATTCCAGGTAGAGGTACCATTGGTATTGAAGTGCCTAATAAGAAACCAGAAATGGTGCCAATGCGTCAAATGATGGCAAGTAAGAAATTTCAAGAGAGTAATTTTGAATTACCTGTAATTCTTGGTAAAACTATTTCCAACGAAATTTATCTTGCGGATTTAGCAAAAATGCCACATTTATTGGTCGCTGGAGCAACAGGGCAGGGTAAATCTGTGGGATTAAACACCTTAATCGTTTCCTTATTATACAAAAAACATCCAGCCGAATTAAAATTTGTATTGGTAGACCCTAAAAAAGTAGAACTGACTTTATACAATAAAATAGAACGTCATTATTTAGCAAAATTACCAGGCGATGGCGATGCCATTATTACTGATACAAAATTGGTATGTAATACATTAAATTCATTATGTATAGAGATGGATGATCGTTATGAATTACTTAAAGCAGCAGGTAAACGGAATATAATTGAATATAATACTAAGTTTAAAGAACGTAAGCTTTTACCTACAGAAGGACATAGATTTTTACCTTATATCGTTGTAGTAATTGATGAGGTGGCAGATTTAATGATGACAGCAGGTAGAGAGGTAGAAACTCCAATTGCCCGACTAGCACAATTGGCAAGAGCAGTAGGAATTCACGTAATCTTGGCAACACAACGTCCGTCTGTGAATATAATAACAGGAACAATTAAAGCTAACTTTCCTGCAAGATTGGCGTTTAGAGTAACTTCTAAAATTGACTCTAGAACTATTCTTGATAGCAATGGTGCCGATCAATTAATTGGTAAAGGTGATATGTTGTATAGTACGGGCAACGATTTAATTCGTTTGCAATGCCCATTTGTTGATACACCAGAAGTTGAGAAAATTACCGAGTTTATTGGCAATCAAAGAGGTTATAGTGGGGCATTTGTATTGCCAGAATTTAAAGGAGAAGATGGAGGTAGCGACCGCGATGATTTTGATCCAAATGATAGAGATGCACTATTTGAAGATGCCGCTAGATTGGTTGTGATGACTCAACAAGGTAGCACTTCTTTAATTCAAAGAAAACTTAAATTGGGTTATAATAGAGCTGGAAGATTAGTTGATCAATTAGAACAAGCTGGACTACTTGGTCCTTTTGAAGGTGCTAAGGCAAGAAAGGTGCTTATTCCCGATGAAATATCTTTGGAACAATTTTTGGATAACCTGTATAACAAATAAAGATGCTATTTTTGCACCCTTTATTTAATTTGTTAAGAAAAATCAGCATCAGATGAACAAACCAATTTTATTTTCATTTTTAATTATCTCATTTTTAGGATTATCATTTATCCAAACACCCAAGAAGGAAACCGAAAAGGACAAAGCAACTACTAAATTGCTTAAGGACGTTTCTAAAAAATATAAGGCGTATAAAACTTTAAAAGCCGACTTCACTGTATTACAAGAACCTGCCGATGCAAAGGCTGCAAAAAAGACCGACAAAGGGAATTTAATTACCAAAGGAAATAGTTTCAAATTAATATATAGTGGCCAAGAAATATTTTGTAATGGAAAATTTCTTTGGACCTATACAAAAGATTTAAATGAATGTCAGAAGGAAGACTATGCGCCTAATGCAGTTAGTAGTATTAATCCAGCTAAGATTTTCACCATTTGGGAGAAAGGATTTTTATACGCTTCTGATGGTACATACAAAAAAGGTACTAGTACAATTTCAAAAATAAAACTTACTCCAACCGATAAGACAAAATCTTACTTTCTTATGAATTTGGAAGTGGACCAAAGTTCTAAAACTGTTCAAAGTTTAAAAGTATCTTTTAAGGCAGGTAATAAGCAAACCTATACTGTTACTAGTCAAACACCCAATACCGTTGTTGCCGACAATGTATTTGAGTTTGATGCTACAAAATATCCAGGAGTAGAAATCATTGATTTTACTAAAAAGAAGAAAAAACCTTAATTATAGAACATTTAGATTCTGATTTCGGTCATTTTCTTAAAATTGTAGAATGAATTAACTTTGCAAAGTGGTTTTACATAATAAAGTTAATCGCGACGAACTAAAAAAGAGAATCGAGGAGAGTCCAATTCCTCGCACTACTATCTCTTTTTACAAGTATCATTATATTAAAGAACCTAAAGCATTCCGAGATCAACTCTATATTAAATGGGATGAATTAGGTGTACTAGGTCGCATTTATGTGGCAGATGAAGGTATTAATGCCCAATTATCTGTCCCTACCGAAAATTTAGAGGCATTTAAAGCACATCTTGAAAGTATCGATTTTCTTAAAGGTAATCGACTTAATATTGCTGTTGAAGATAATGGTAAATCCTTTTTTAAACTCAGTATAAAGGTTAGGAGAAAGATTGTTGCAGATGGTATTGATGACCCCAATTTTGATGTAACTAAAATTGGTAAACATTTAAAAGCTGAAGAATTTAATCAAATAACTGAACAAGACGATGTAGTTATTGTCGATATGCGTAACCATTACGAAAGTGAAGTAGGTCATTTCGAAAATGCTATTCTGCCAGATGTTTTGAGTTTTAGAGAACAATTACCTAAGGTGGCAGAAATGCTTAAAGATAAAAAAGATAAACCCGTGGTGATGTATTGTACAGGGGGAATTCGGTGCGAGAAAGCTAGTGCATACATGCTATATCAAGGATTTAAGGAAGTTTATCAATTAGAAGGTGGTATAATTCACTATGCAAATCAAATCAAATCGAGTGGTTTGAAAAATAAGTTTCATGGTAAGAATTTTGTTTTTGATGAGCGTTTAGGTGAGCATATTAGTACAGAAGTTATCTCTAAGTGCCATCAATGTGGCGCCCCATGTGATACGCATACTAATTGTTTTAATGTAGCTTGTAATCTTTTGTTTATTCAATGCCCAGAATGCAGGGCTAAGTATGAAAATACTTGTAGTGAAGAGTGTCAACATATTGCAGCACTGCCAGAAGAAGAGCAAAAAGCTTTAAGAAAAGGTCAAAATCTTGGTAGATTGGTCTTTAATAAAGGTAGGAAATTAAAGACCCAATAAGTCTTTATTATATTAATACCAGAAATTATAGATACGTTTGCCTCCGTCTGGACCAATGCCTTCAATTTGCATTCTACCACCTGCGTTTTCAAGTTCCTTGATTAATTCAGCAGCGTCATTGCAAGCTTTTTCATTGTATTTTAAGAATATAAATCCATCTTCAATATTCATATTGCTGATTAGTCCGCCTCGTATATTACTAACCTTTACACCTCCATTTATCTTGTATTTTTGTTGCTCTGTCTTACTCACATTGCTAAAATCAGCTCCTAGTTTGGAAGAAGATAATATTTTTTTATTGTTGAGACTGGTTTCGCCATCTTCATTGGTAAGGACCATGGTTGTTTCCTTATTTGAACCATTTCGAACATAATTGATTTTAATTTTATCACCAGGACGATAATAAGACATATGTTCGTCTAAAGAAGATTTGCTATCAATAGTTTTATCTTGAATTTTTACAATAACATCACCTTTACGCAAACCTGCCTTATAAGCTGGACTTTCATTGTAAGCATCAGCAATGAGAGCACCTTCAGTAATTTTATTCAATTTTTCGGCAGTTTCATCTACTTCAACAGCTTCTATTCCAGAATAGCCTCTTTGCACTTGTCCGAAATCAATCAAATCTTTAATCGTTTTAGCAACAATATTAGCGGGTATTGCGAAACCATAACCGGCATAAGAGCCAGTTTGACTAAAAATAGCTGTATTAATTCCAACGAGTTCGCCATTTAAGTTCACCAAAGCACCACCACTATTACCTGGATTAATTGCTGCATCTGTTTGTATAAATGATTCTATAGGGAATTGGTTATTAACTACATTAATATTTCTACCTTTTGCGCTAACAATTCCAGCGGTTACAGTAGAAGTTAGATTAAATGGATTACCAACTGCAAGCACCCATTCTCCAATTTGTAAGTCATCAGAATTTGAAATACTTATGGTTGGTAGATTATCAGATTCTATTTTAATTAAAGCTAAGTCGGTAGAAGGGTCAGTCCCAATCAATTTAGCTTCAAAGGTTTTTTTCTTATTGTTAAGCACTACTTCAATGCTTTGAGCATCTTTTACGACATGTAAATTAGTAATGATATAGCCGTTTTTGCGAACAATAACGCCACTACCGGTGCTACTAACTTTTCCAATACTTCCAAAAGGATCCCAACCATCAAAGAAAAATCCAAATGGATTTTGTTTCTGAACCATGGCCGTGGTTTTAATAAACACTACACTTGGAGTACTTATTTTTGAAGCCAGTACAAAATTAACGTTGGCTTCAGCCATGTTGCCGTTGTATGAAGCCAGAATGCCTTTTAATTGTTCTTGATTTTCATTTGTGCCCGTAGATTTATCTTCAAATTTGGTAAAAATATAAGCACCTAGAATACCAAAGAATAAAGCGACGAATGCATTGATGATTGTTTTCTTCATGCGAAAATTAACTGGTTATATTAATAATTAATTTGATATTGATTTCGGATTTTTTTGGATCGTTTGTATATAAAGTAATGTATTTAGAATGAGTAGCAATGGTTTGATTAACTGTATCAATTATAATTGTAAATGTTACACTTTCACCTGGTTTTAGAGTCGTTTTAGATAATTGAAATGTAACACAAGAACAACTCGGTTTGATATTTCTAATTTTTAAATCCGTTTTTCCATTATTAGTAATTGTAATCTGTTTTTTCACAATGCTGCCAGCTTGGCATTTACCATAATTGAGTCCATTAGCAGAATCTAATTGAATGACAGGTGCATTTTTTAATTCTTGCTTACTCATCTTAGAAAAATCTTCTTTTAAATTGACGTAAATATTAAGAAATTTTGTTTCTCCTGAAGGGTCGTCGGTAACCAACATAATGCGTTTCCAAGATTCGCCAAGGTGACTTATTTTAGTGCCATCAACAGTAAAGGTGATATAAAGTGAGTCGGTTGATTTAATAGTACTATCACCAATTTCGACTGTAGCATAATCGGGCACCTCTCTAACTTCCCATATTTTCATATCGTAACCCATATAATTGAAAGCTTTGATTACATATGTTTTTTTCTCAGTACTTTTTAAATCTGGAAAAGAAGCAATGGTTGAATTTAAAGCTAGATTAGAATATGTTGTTGTATAAGAAGCTGGGCGTTTAGATAAATTAGCTTCAGGAATCACATTACCGGTAATACTTAAACTTTGGTAATAATCTTGGGTATTGAAATATACAAAAATATTCTTGTGAAAGTTTCCTCTATGCCCTCTAGCTTCGTATATAGCCTTTACAAAACCTTTTTGACCTGGTTGTATGGTATCTTTATTATATTCTGGGGTCGTACATCCACAGCTAGTTTCAACTTTGCTAATATAAATTGGCACATTGGCGATATTAGTATATTCAAATACAGCTGTTACGGTGCCTTCCTCAGATTTAATATCTCCAAAATTGTGTTCAATCTTATCAAATTTAACACCACCTGCCATTTGGGCAGATAGATTTGAAGCAATTAGGCAAAATAGAGTAGCAATGAGTTGATTTTTCATCCTTATAATACTTACAAATTTCATACAATTTTTTAAGAGAAGATAATATTTTTCTTCAAAAGGTTGCTTCTTATCGAATATCTTTGCACTTGTAGATGCAAAACAAGAATCTAGATCCCGAGCAGAATAACCTCAGTCAAACCGATAAGGAAATTGAGAAAGTATTGCGCCCTGCCCAATTTGAGGATTTTACTGGTCAGGAAAAGATCATGGAAAATCTGAGGGTATTTGTAAAGGCTGCAGTTCAAAGAGGTGAAGCCCTCGACCATGTGCTTTTACATGGCCCGCCTGGTCTTGGAAAAACTACCTTAGCTAATATTATTGCCAATGAACTTAAAAGCAATATTAAAATTACTAGCGGTCCAGTTCTTGAAAAGCCAGGTGATTTAGCTGGTCTACTTACCAATCTCGATGAGGGTGATGTCCTTTTCATTGACGAAATTCATCGTTTGAGTCCTGTTGTTGAAGAATATCTTTATTCGGCAATGGAAGATTATAAAATTGACATAGTTTTAGATAGTGGTCCTAGCGCACGTTCAGTTCAAATTAGTTTATCTCCTTTTACTTTAGTTGGTGCTACAACACGCTCTGGTTTACTTACTGCTCCTTTACGTGCGCGTTTTGGAATTACGAATAGACTTGAGTATTATACTACAGATGTTTTAGCAAGAATTATTATTCGCTCAGCTGGTATTGTTAAAGTCCATATTCATGATGCTGCTGCTATGGAAATTGCTAGAAGAAGCAGAGGAACCCCAAGAATTGCCAATGCTTTGTTAAGACGAACACGCGATTTTGCTCAGATTAAAGGCGATGGTTCTATTAGTCTTGATATTGCTAAATTTGCTCTTGAAGCTCTTAATGTGGATGCCAACGGATTAGATGAAATGGATAACCGTATCTTAATTACTATTATTGATAAATTTAAAGGAGGACCTGTAGGTATCAATACCATTGCTACTGCAGTTGGAGAAGAAGCTGGAACAATCGAGGAAGTCTATGAACCTTTCCTTATTCAAGAAGGTTATATTATGCGTACAGCTCGTGGCAGAGAAGCAACAGAGCATGCTTATAAACATCTTGGTCGCATACAGTACCGCAAAGACTCTGGTGAATTGTTTTAACTCAAACTTTATACTCTAACTCTTGTAAGGTGATTTCGAATCATTGATTCAAAGCCTTTATTACTTTATCTGATGCTCCTGAGTGCCAATTAATGAAATCAAAACACTTTGCACGGATATCATTATCGAGTTTACCATTCGGTAAATAGAGACTTATAGCTACGCCTATATCGCTTAAATGATGTATTTTCATAGCTATTTCGGCGTTTATTGATTCTCTTGCTTCAGGGTAACGGTCTACATTAGGACCGAAAATTACAGGTACACCAAATGCTAAAGCTTCGAGAATATTATGTAATCCTTTGTTATAACCACCTCCAATAAAAGCTAGATCTGCATAAAGGTAAGCACTAGCAAGGTGTCCGATTGTATCTAATACCAATACCCTATTTGAACTTGAATTTGAAAAGCTTGTGTATTTTCTAGTCTCAATAAAGTTAAGTGAGTTGACTATATCATTGATATGAGAAGTTGAAATATCATGAGGTGCTAGAATAATTTTATAAGCATCAAAACGACTATCTTTAAGTAATTCCTCGGCTAATTTTTCTTCTTCTGGCCAACTACTTCCGAAAATTATTAAAGGATGATGACCTTTAAATTCTTCTATAATTTTGTTAGGAACAGCTGCTAAAGCAGTTTGTTTAACCCTGTCATAACGCGTATCTCCGCTGATCTCAATATTTTTTAAGCCGAAATCGTTTAATAAAGTATAACTTAAAGAATCTTGTAAAAATATTCTTTCAAATTGAGATAAAACTTTGAAAAGCCATTTTCCATTATTAGAAAAAATAAATTGTCCTTTTCTGAAAGTAGCAGAAATTAGGTAAGTAGGTATTTGCCTTTTGCTTAACTCCATTAAATGATTAAACCATATTTCGTATTTAACAAAAACAGCAATATCAGCTTGTAAGATATCTAAGAATTTACGAGCATTTTTAGCTGTATCAATGGGCATATAACAAACTAAGTCGGCTAAAGCATAATCTTTTCTAAGATTGTAACCAGATGGAGAGAAGAAACTCACTACGATACTGCATTGAGGATGCTCTATTTTTAAGCGTTCTATAACTGGTCGAGCTTGCTCAAATTCACCAAGACTTGCACAGTGAAACCAATATCTTCTTCCATTTTTTTTAGGTGCAATTAATTGATTTAAATGACGTCTTCCTTTAGCAAACTCACTCAGCTTACCTTTACTTAACAATCCTAAAAGAGGCAATAACCAATTAAAGCAATTGACTAATATAGAATAGAGAACCCTCATTAATCGAAATAACGTTCTTCTTCACCTTTTTTGGTGCCTGCTTGACGGCCAGATAAAGCAATCATAAAACCTAGTTTTAATCCAATTTGAGTATCATTTCTTCTTGTAAGATCTGCCATTCGAGTATCATAATTGTAGGCGCGTCTGTTTTGAGTTATACCATTTAAAAATTCAATTCCGATAATAAAATTGAACATACTCTTTGGGTCAATACGCTGATAGCCCAGAAATCCTCTCAGCAATAAACCATTTGTCAGACGGTCGTATCCTTTGGCATATTCACCTTCAAGTTGAGGTAAGACAGTTCTTTGAAAAGTATATTTGATATTGTGTTGAGTAAATCCAAGCCCTGCTGTTAAAAGTAGCCCCGAGTTCTTATCAAATTTATTGATTGGAATTATTTTTCCTATATCAATATGCCAATTATATCCTCTTTGGTACTGTTTTACTTCAGCATAGTTGCCATTGACATCAATTAAATAGCCACTATTTCGAATTAAAGTATCGAATATGCCATTTTCTTTTACTTGACTGCCAAAAATGGTATTAACTCCAGCTTGAACTTGTAGGTTATTTCCAAATTTGTAAGCGGCTAAAAAACCTACCGAATTAGAGTTACCAAAACGTTGAGCAAGAATTCCAACAGGTATATGTCTTCCATAATTGAAACATAATAAGACCGAATTCCTCAAGTCCTTATGCTTAGCATTACTGCTAGTTTTAGCAGTATCTTGGGCGAATGCACTAACAATCGCCATAAAAAAACAAAAAATTAATAGTTTAAAACGTAACACAAGGCAAATATAATAAACAGAATCCGCTTTTAGAATAAACAGAGACTTTATATGAATTGGTCAATATGTAAATTTCGATTTATTCGACTAAAACACCGTTGACACTGACTTTAAAAGTAATTTCAGAGTCGTGTTCGAGAGCTTTAGAAACAGAGCAATATTTATCATGTGATAATTTGGCAGCTCTATAAGCTTTTTCGGGATCAACCTGACCATCAATTTTAAAATGCAATACAATAGATTTATATACTGAATACGATTCAATGGGCTGCTTATCGCCTTCAACTTCCATTTCGAAACTACTGATATCTTGTTTTTGCTTTTTTAGAATCGAAATAACATCAATGGCACTACATCCTCCAACGGCAGCCAAAAGCATTTGCATGGGTCTAAAACCTAAATGATGGCCCCCAATATTTTGAGTTCCATCCATCAACAAAGTATTTTCGGTGTCGTTTGTTGCTTCTAATAAAAAATCTGTGTCAATGCGTTTAATATTAACTTTCATAAAAATAAAATTTGATGGGTGAAAATTACTTATGTTCTCGGTTTAACTTATGTGACTTGCCAACTGATTTTCGTCAGTCTACTTGACCATGGGTTGTATATAATCGGAAATAATGGCCTTTTCTACCTAATAATTCAGCGTGATTGCCCCGTTCGACGATATGCCCTCTATTTAGCACAATTATTTCATCTGAATCTTGAATAGTCGTAAGTCGATGCGCTATAACTAAAGTAGTACGACCTTCTCTTAAATTATCTAAAGCTTGTTGCACTAATTTTTCGCTCTCATTATCTAACGCACTTGTAGCTTCATCTAAAATTAAAATTTCCGGATTTCTCAATAATGCTCTTGCAATTGCTAAACGCTGTCTTTGACCACCACTAAGTTTACTGCCTCTTTCTCCAATTACAGTATCAAAACCATTTTCTGTTTTTTCTATAAATTCGAGAGCATTAGCAAGCTTAGCAGCATGTTTGATATCTTCCAAAGATTTTCCTTCTTGTCCAAATAAGATATTATTCTTTATGGTATCATTAAATAAAATGGCTTCTTGAGTTACTATGCCCATCAAGGATCTTAAGTCGTTGAGTTTATAGTTTCTTATATCAACACCATCTATTTTTATAGTACCCTCATCCATATCATAGAAACGCGGTAATAGGTCAGCTAAAGTACTTTTACCACTTCCACTTGCGCCAACTAATGCCACTTTTTTGTTTTTTGGAATTTCGAATGAAACATTGTGAAGCACTTTGCCATTAGAATTGTAACTAAAGCTAATAT
>JADLHV010000270.1 GCA_020848595.1 Bacteroidia bacterium | reverse complement strand
TTCTTTTTCTCTAAAAGAAAATACTTGTCCTCTCACAATTCTAGCTACTTCTACCCAAGTGCTTAATCCAATGGCAATAAAAATCTGCCAAAAACCTTTTCCCATTGCAAAACTTATTGCCACAACTAATAACATGGTTGGTAGACTCCAAATGACATTGATGAACCATGAAACTATTTTATCTGTGATGCCTCCAAAATATCCAGCTATAAGTCCGAGAAATGTTCCTATTAAAAGTGAAATTAAAACAGCGACTAAACCAACTGAAAGCGACACTCTGCTACCCATTACAATTCGGCTCATAACATCTCTTCCAAAACCATCGGTGCCTAAATAGAATGTTTTTTCTATTATTTTATATTGTTCTTTGTATTTATGCAATGGCACTATTTCTAAGGCTGCGCTCGAGTCCATACCGTAAACTTGTAAAAATGCTGTATCTGATTTTATGTGATATTTCTGAAAAGCAATGGATAAAACGGGTTCTTTCTTGCCATAAAGCCAGTTTATAATTTTTGAATTTTTATCGACGCTTTCTATTTCTAAAAATTTGACTTTACTCATAGGAGGTAGCAAAGCAACGGGTAAACTAATTTGATTGGCATCTTTGGTTTTATCTGTGCAGATTAAATTACCTGCAACGGCCATTACGATAAATAAAAAGATAATAATAGAACCAATTAGTCCCAGTGGGTGTTTAAAAATCTTCTTAATGGTATTAGATTGATTCACGTCTTATTGGGCAAAAATAGGCATTAAATTGACTTATTTTAAAGAACCTGATTTCTATACCAAGTCAATTGTCTTTTTGCATAATTTCTAGTATGCTGTTTGATTTTTTCTATTGCAGCTTCTCTTGAATATTCTTTTTCTATATATGGCCACCATTCTTTGTAGCCTACTGTTTGCAATGCGTTTAATACTCTATGCGGATAGAGTAATTCGGCTTCATTTTCTAATCCTTGTTCTACCATCTGGTCCACCCGCTTATTTATACGCTCGTAGAGTATAGGTCTATCCATATCTAAAAGTATCGTTTCAATTTCAAATTCAAAATCAAATTCAGGCAATTCAATAGAAGTGGTATTTTCGGCACTAGCAATTTCTATGGCTCTAATCAATCTTTGAGGATTGTTTTGATCGATGTTAGCGAATTTTTTTTCATCAAGAGCGCTTAATTTATCTTGTAAATATTTAATGCCATTAGTCTGATAATTTTTATCTAATTCGGCACGTAAAGTATCGTTTTTACTAGGTAAACTATCTAAACCTTTTAACAAAGCTTTGGCATAAAGACCTGTTCCTCCGCAAACTACAATATGATTATGGTGTTTAAATAACTCATTAATTTTATTTCTTCCATCAATGGCAAAACTTCCAGCATCATAATTTTGGTGTATACTTACGTGACTTATAAAATGATGTTTAACTAGGCTTAATTGATTAATATCTGGTTTTGCTACTCCAATATTGAGCTCTTTATAAATTTGTCTTGAGTCGCATGAAATTATTTCGCATTGATGTTCTTGAGCAAGCAAAATAGATTTGTCGGTTTTCCCAACAGCAGTAGGACCAACAACTAAAAGTATTTTTTTCTCAGACTTACTTGGTTTCATTCATAAGAATTGTTCGAGCTTCTTCCATTGCTTTTAAGATATCATCGTTAACAGCAGGATATTGAAGATTAAATTCTTCTAAGTGCTCGAGGAGTAGTTGACCAACAATTGCTCGGCTAACCCATTGATCGTCGGCTGGTACAACATACCAAGGTGCATGTTTGGTAGAAGTTGCTTGAATCATATCGTTATAAGCCTTCTGATATAGATCCCAATGTTCGCGTTCTTTTAAGTCAGTAAAACTAAATTTCCATCTTTTTTTAGGGTCATTTATTCGGTCGAGGAATCGGTTTTTTTGTTCGTTTTTACCAAGGTTTAAAAATATCTTAATAATAACAGTTCCATTTTTCACCAAATGTCTTTCCATTTCATTAATGGCTCTGTATCGGTTTTCCCAGAATTTATTATCTAATTGTTTAATCGTTTCAATGCCAGGGATGTTTTGACCAATAACGTATTCGGGATGAACTTTACAAACTAAAACTTCTTCATAATAAGAGCGATTAAATACCCCAATTTTTCCTCTTTCAGGCAGTTGTTTATAAGTGCGCCAAATGAAATCATGGTCGAGTTCTTCTTTGCTAGGTTGTTTGAAACTTATTACGTGACAGCCTTGTGGATTTACTCCAGAAAGTACATGTTTAATGCAGCTATCTTTACCAGCAGCGTCTATAGCTTGCAAAACAATAAGCACCGAATGTTTATCATTGGCAAATAGTTTTTCTTGTAATGAGGCAATTTTTTCTTTGTATAGACTTAATTCACCTTTTAGAGTGTTTTCGTCTTTGAAATGCAGTCTTTCACTGGACTTGAATTTAGACAGTTTGAAATTTTTAACGTCTAAAACTTTGATTTTTTCGTTATTTTTAATTTTTGTTTTCATTAAAATAAAAAGCCAACTCGTATAATATAAGGTGTAGAGCCATAAGCACTATTACCAGTTTGATGTAGAATATAGTATGCTGAAACATACAAGCCTTTGCTAGAGGGTAAATAACCTCCACCAATTAAACCATAGCCACCTAGATTTTCTCTGTATTGTAAAACTTGATATTCAGCTTGTAAAAAAAATGGGTTAATCATATACCTCGAGAAAACATTGCCACCATAAATCATTACTGGATCTATATTCGCATTTAAGTCATTGAAATATTGAAAATTAAGTCCAACACCAACGGTTAAATTAGGCTTTAATTTATAACCTAATTGAGGCATTAAGCCAATATTCGTAAAACTATTACTTATCCAGAAAGAGCCTCCCATATTGTAAACTAAACGTTTTTTAATATTATCCCATCTAGGATTTTCTTTACTTGTATTTTGAGTAGAATCTTGATTGTTCTGAGCTTCGGACAATTGTATTGTGCATAAAACAATACAGGTAATCAAAATGTTTTTCGATTTCATTGTATATTGTTTCAATATTACTTTAATTTCGCGACATAAAAAAAAATTAGAGTATGTCCAAATTACACAATTTTTCTGCAGGTCCTTCTATACTTCCACAAGAAGCTTTGGAGGCTAGTATCGAAGGTATTCGCAATTTCGCTGGCACTGGTTTGTCAGTTTTAGAAGTTTCTCATCGTGGTAAAGAATTTGTTGCCGTTGTTGAAGAAACTCAAGCTACTATTAAGGAATTATTGGGAGTTCCAGAGGGGTACGAAATTCTCTTTCTAGGCGGTGGTGCTAGTTTACAGTTTTTAATGGTTGCCTATAATTTTTTAGAATCTAAAGGTGCTTATCTTAAAACAGGCGTTTGGGCAGCTAATGCTGTTAAAGAAGCTAAACTTCTAGGTGCTGTTGATGTTGTTGGTAGTTCGGAAGATAAAAATTATACTTATATTCCTAAAGGTTACTCCATTCCTGCTGATTCTGATTATTTCCATTGTACTTCTAATAATACTATTTATGGTACTCAAATGCAGTCTTTCCCAGATTCACCTGTTACAATGATTTGTGATATGAGCTCTGATATCTTAAGTCGTAAAATTGATGTTTCTAAATTTGGGATGATTTATGCCGGTGCTCAAAAAAATATGGGTCCTGCTGGGGTTACTGTGGTGATTATCAGAAAGGATATTTTAGGGAAGGTTTCTAGACAAATTCCAAGTATGCTTAATTATCAAGTTCATATTGATAAAGAAACTATGTTTAATACGCCTCCTGTATTCCCGATTTTTGCTATGTTGCAAAATTTGAAATGGGTTAAAAAAGTGGGTGGCGTAGAAGAAATGCAAAGAAGAGCTAAAGCTAGAGCCGAAATGCTTTATACTGAAATTGATAGTAATCCACTCTTTAAAGGTACTGTTGAGGTTGAAGATCGCTCTCAAATGAATGTATGCTTCTTGCTCAATGATACAAGTTTAGAAGAGAAATTTAATAATGCTTGGAAAGCTGCTGGCATTTCTGGAATTAAAGGACACCGCTCTGTTGGTGGTTATAGAGCAAGTCTATACAATGCTTTACCTCTTGAAAGTGTCGAAGCTCTTGTAAATGTTATGAGAACTTTTAATGTTTAATTTATTAATAAAATGAAAATACTCGCAAACGATGGAATAGACCAAGCGGCTAAAATAGCACTCGAAGCTAAGGGCTTTTCAATCGAAACAACTAATGTTCCTCAAGCCGAACTCGCTACTCGTATCAGTGAATACGATGTGCTCTTAGTTAGAAGTGCCACTAAGGTAACTAAAGACATCATCGATGCTGGTTCTAATCTTAAATTGGTTGGAAGGGCAGGTGTTGGTCTAGATAATATAGATACAGCTTATGCAAATGAAAAAAATATAGCTGTTGTCAATACCCCCGCTGCTAGCAGTACTTCTGTTGCAGAATTAGTGTTTGCTCATTTGTTTTCTATCTGTAGAATGTTGCAATATTCTAATAGACAAATGCCAGAAAATGGTGTTTCGCAATTTAATCAACTTAAAAAACAAACTTCTGCAGGTGTTGAACTAAAAGGTAAAACACTAGGTTTAATAGGGTTTGGAAGAATTGGAAGAGAAGCAGCTAGAATGGCTTTTGGATTGGGAATGAATGTTATTGCTTTCGACCCAATGATTTCTGAAGCAGATGTTGAAATTAGTTTTCACCCTGATTCTGATTTGCCTACCATAAAAAAATCTATTAAAACGATATCTAAAGAGGAAGTGCTAAAACGTGCAGATTTTGTTAGTTTGCATATTCCTGGTGGTCAAGGCTATGTTATCGCCGAAGCTGAATTGAATTTGATGAAAAAAGGTGCAGGCTTAATTAACTGTGCTCGTGGTGGTGTTGTTAATGAACACGATTTAGTGAATGCGCTCAATAATAAAACTATTGCATACGCTGGTTTAGATGTGTTCGAAAAAGAGCCGCCTGTTTATGAAGATATTCTTAAATTGGATAATGTCTCTTTAACACCTCATATTGGTGCTAGTACGCTAGAAGCCCAAAAGCGTATCGGAGATGAAATGGCAGATCAAATTATCAACTTCTTCAATAAGTAAATTTGGCGCACATTTATCCTTTTAAAGCGATAATGCCTGCGGATGGACTAGAAGTTCTTGTTTCCGCTAACATTCATATCGATTCGCCCAATCGTCTGAAAGAAATTGTTCAAGGCAATCCTTTAACGTATCTCAATATCGTTAAACCGCACTTACTGTCTGGTGAGGCTAAAGATCCTGCAAAGCATTTTCCTATGGCTAAAAAGGCTTTGGATAATTTGAAATCTAATCTCTCTATTGCCCAATTCCCTGATGTGTCTTTCTATGTCTATAAACAAACTCGATTGTCTGATTGTACCGTCTTTCTTGGTTTAGTTTGTACTGTTGATGTTGAAGATTATTTCTCTGGTCATATCAGGATTCACGAAAAAACGATAACTGAAAAGGAAAATCAATTAATTCAACATATTGAAGTAACAGGAGTTATTGGTGAACCTGTACTTCTAACTCACTTGTCTGCACCTAGCATTAATGCAATGCTGGAATCGCATATGGATATTCAATCTCAAATTAAAGATTTTACCGATGAGGCTGGATTTAGACATGAGGTTTTTACTTTGATGGATGCCGAAAATATTGATGTCTTAGAGTCTTTATACCTTAAAGCTGGCGACTTGTATATTGCAGATGGGCATCACCGCTCGGCTGCTTCGGCGGGTTATTATCGTAATAATCATATTGCAGGAGGTAAATATCTCGCTTATATAGTTCCTCCTGAATACTTAAAAATTAATAGTTTTCACAGGGCTTTTAAATCAGATTCAAACTTTAATGATGACGAATTTCTTGATGCTTTGAGAGAAGATTTTGATATATCGGCAGCTGAATCAGCTTTCCTGCCTAAACGTGAACATGAATTCGGCCTATTATTGAATAATCAATGGTATATCCTCGATTATAAACATGATTGCAGTCAATTAAATGCTGTTGATAAACTCGATGTCGCTCTATTGGAAGAAAAAGTATTTAAAAAAATATTGCATATCCACGATTCTAAAACCGATAATCGCCTCGAATTTATTAAAGGAAATGTGCCTATTAGTCTGTTAGAGTCAAAATTGTCTGAAGGTGTTTTTGATTGTATTTTTACAGTTTTCCCTTGTACTATTCAAGAAATGTTTGATATAGCTGATAATAACATGATTATGCCTCCTAAATCGACTTTTATTGAACCTAAACTCCGCACAGGACTTTTTATTCAATCGGTTTAATCTTCTTTGTTTTCTTATAGTGGGCTCAATCTTGGGTCTATTAGTACCGTTTTAACTAAATTAAGACTTGATCTTCTTTAATTAGTACTCTTAGAATACTGTTTAATTTGATTAATTGCTTGTTTATCAGTCAATTGATTCTGTGGGTTTGATAGTCTTTGTTTGAACTTGATTTGTTGTATGATTGTCAAAATCAATAGGCTTACTTTTTAATGATATTTTTTTTAACGTAATTCGCATGTAAAGGAAATTACACTAATGCACGCAAGATTTAAATTCATCCAACCAATATGGTTCTTATTTGTCGTTTGGTTGATGAATATTCAGGTAACTTATGCAAAAGAATTGTATGGGTCCGAAGCTAATTCAAAAGTAAAAGGCGCAGAGTTGGTTAGGATAAACGACCTAACCGAACAAATTCAATATGTCTTATTTCGTGAAGATTATATAATAAACGCGAATGATGCTCTTACTTTTATCAGTAAATTGTATCAAGCTCAAAGCCCATTTGGTTTTAGATTAATTAAAACAGAAACGGATGCTTTAGGCTATTCGCACTCACGCTATCAGCAAACGCTCCATGGAGCAGATGTACTCGGTGGGGTTATAATTACCCATATAAAAGAAGGTAAATTACAGTCTTTTAATGGGGAGTATTTTAAAGTGATAAATAGTCAAAAAAATGAATATCTATCTGAAGCACATTGTTTAAATATTGCACTCGATTCAACTGCTGCCGAGTCGTATATGTGGCAACACCCCGAAGAAGAACTAGCTATAAAAAATATTCTGAACGATGAGAAGGCTACTTGGTATCCAAAGGCTCAGCTTTTTTATGTTCCGAATAATTTAATCTTCAATTCACAGGATTTTATCTTGTGTTATAGATTTAATATTCATGGATTTTCTCCAAGAACAGCCGAAAATATCTATGTTTCGGTGGCTGATGGCCTGATAATTGCTCGCGAAAATCAATTGCATACTACCGATGTGCCTGGAAAAGCATTTACGAAATACAGTGGTCAAAAAACAATTATTACGGATAGTACAGCTCCTTTTAATTACCGTTTAAGAGAAAATTCAAGAGGTAATGGGGTTTATACTTTCAATATGAAGAAAGGTACAAGTTATGGAGCAGCTTCCGATTTTTTAGATTCGAATAATATTTGGAATAATGTCAATTTAAATAAAGATGAAGTGGCGACTGATTGTCATTGGGGCGCCGAAACTACTTACGACTATTATAAAAATATTCACAATAGAAATAGTTATAATAATAATAACGCTCGAATCAATAGCTTTGTTCATTATGCTAATAATTATGATAATGCATTTTGGGATGGAATTAGAATGACTTACGGTGATGGAAATGTGTTTAAACCTCTAACAAGTTTGGATGTGTGTGGTCACGAAATTACTCATGCTGTAACGACTAATACAGCTAA
The DNA here is from genome assembly GCA_020848595.1 of Bacteroidia bacterium. Lineage (GTDB taxonomy): Bacteria > Bacteroidota > Bacteroidia > NS11-12g > UBA955 > JABMMZ01. Next base: position 5,100 of record JADLHV010000270.1, on the reverse strand, counting down.
TTTAATCTATAGTTACGAATCGGGACAGTTAAACGAATCTTTTAGTGATATCTTTGGAAATACTATCGAACGCTATGGTAAACCTAGTAGTTATAGTTGGATTATTGGAGAAGAAATAACCAATGATGGCACTGGTTTGCGCAATATGCTCAATCCTAAATTAAAAGGTCATCCTAGATGTTACAAAAGTACAAATTGGTATTTTGGTACTGGTGATAATGGCGGGGTGCACCTCAATAGTGGTGTGCAAAATTGGTGGTATTACCTTTTAACTGAAGGGGGCTCTGGTACTAACGATGTATCGAATGTTTATCAAGTGGATAGCATGGGTATCAGTACCGCTGAAAAAATAGCTTATCGGAACTTATCCGTTTATTTAACCCCAACTTCTCAATATGCAGATGCTAGATTTTACTCTATTCGCTCTGCAGTCGACCTCTATGGAAATTGCAGCAAAGAAGTTATTGCAGTTACTAATGCTTGGTATGCTTGTAATGTTGGTCCTAAATACGATAGTGGTTTCGTTAAAGCCGATTTTATTGCAGATTCTGTCATCTGTAATATCTCACAATTAGTGAATTTTAGAAATTTAAGTACAAATGCCTTGTCTTCTAAATGGTATTTTGGAGATGGCAATTCTTCTAATGTTTTTGATCCAACTCATACATTTTCAAACTATGGCAGTTATACGATAAAGTTAGTTTCTAGTAGTTGTTTCCAAAATAAAAAAGATAGCTTGACAAAGGTGGCGTATGTTAAAGTCGATTCGACTTTTGATATTTGTAATGCTGTCTTTATGCCTTTATCGGGTATTGATAGTACAAATAAATGTGATGGTTTTGTTTATGATGATGGTCGTGAAGGCGAGTATGCTCAGAATCGGATAACCTATTTTAGAATTAGTGTACCTGGTGCCGATTCTATCCGAATTCAATTCAAAGATTTTGATTATGAAACTGGCTATGATAGTTTGTATATTTATAAAGGTATTTATCCTGGATCTGGAGTAAAGATAGCTGGGTATACGGGTATAAATTTACCCAATACTGGAAATTCAATTTTAGTGCCTGGTTCGGTTGTTACTCTTCGTCATGTATCTGATCCTTATGTCGTTGGTAGAGGATTTAAACTATATTATAAAGCTATTAGAAAACCATTGGATGTTAAAGCCTATTCTGATACCTCTATATGTTTAGGCACTTCTGTTGTGCTTAAAGCTGTTGGGTCTGGTGGATATTTTTCTGATTATCGTTTCAAATGGTTAGGCATATCGTATGCCGATTCAATTACAGTTTCTCCCGATACTACTCAAACTTATCAAGTTTATCTAACAGATGTCTGTAGTCAATTAACTGATTCTACTAGTGTTAAAGTAACGGTTTTAGACGCACTAGAATTGTTTACAGCTAATGATACTGTAATTTGCGCTGGTACAAATGCGTCTCTTAAAGCTTTTGCTAAAGGTGGAAAAAGCAATTCATATCAATTTGATTGGGATAATGGGATAGGGACTGGTGCCCTCAAATCGGTTAATCCCTCTATTACTACCACTTATAGAGTTATCTTAAATGATGCTTGTACGCCAATTGCTGATACTGCTTTTATAACCGTTAGAGTGAAAGATGCTCTAAAAGTTGAAATAGCCACCAATGATACGGATATCTGTTTCAATAAAATGGGCGCTTTTACTGCAAATGGTAGTGGCGGTGATACTATGGGATATTCTTATACTTGGAATAATAGTATGGGAATGGGGAGTAATCAAATGGCGCCTTTTACCTCTAGTAAATGGATAAGTGTTACTTTAAAAGATAATTGTTCTTCTATAGCGGCTTCCGATTCTGTATTTGTAAATGTAAGAAATCCTTTATCGGTCAATTTAAATTCGGATACAACTTTATGTAATGGAAGAGGTTTGCAATTGCAAGCTTCTGTTACAGGTGGAAAACCTAATAACTATAACTTTACATGGAATGCGGGCGTGCCTGATACTGCCAAATATACCGTAGTGCCTACTGTTAAAACAACCTATGTTGTAGAAGTTAATGATAACTGCTCTGATAACGCTAAAGATTCTATCGTTGTCGATCTTTTTGGCCCAATTCAAATCTCTGGATTAAAAGATTCATTAATTTGTGTAGGACAGCAAATGCCATTTAATGCACTTGTTAGTGGAGGCATCTCGAGTGATTACACATATACCTGGAATTTAGGTTTAGGAAATTCTCCAAATCAATTAGTTTCACCTAATACTAATACACTCTACCGTCTTATTGTTACAGATGCTTGCACTGTTCTAGGTGATACAGCTTTTGTAAACGTTTTTGTTAATCCAGCTCTTAGAGCACGTATAGAAACGGATGATACTTTACTTTGTTTTAATAAATTAGGTCAATATAAGGTTGTGGGTATTGGTGGAATATCGACCTCATATAATTATAATTGGAATCTTGGTTTAGGAAGTGTCGATTCGGCACAAGGAAGTTTTACTGATAGTGTTTGGATTGTAGCTACTATTACTGATGGCTGTACTGTTTTACCTGGAGTTGATTCTGTATTTGTTGCAGTTCGTCCTAAATTAGAGGTCACGCTTGGTCCAGATTCTACTATTTGTCATGGCGTATCGGTTGATTTAAATGCAACTGGATTAGGTGGTAATTCAGCTAATTATAATTTAACATGGAATAATGGTCTTTCTAATTCTAGTAGCCATCGTGTTCAACCCAATATATCAACCTGGTATACGGTTCTAATTGATGATAATTGTTCTGATGTATTTTCGGATTCGATTTACATTTCAGTATTAGAACCATTAAAGGTAAACGGCCTTAGGGATACTACTATTTGTTATGGTGGGTCGGCAAACTTAAATCCTAGTTTTACTGGTGGTAAGCCTACCGATTATATGTATACCTGGGATAACGGTTTGCCTCAATCGCCGTCGCAAATTGTTAGTCCAAATAGTACGACCAAGTATAATATTAAATTAGATGATTTTTGTACACTTCCATATGATTCGGCTTTTGTAACTGTAACTGTGCTCTCTCCTTTGGTATTAAATGCTTCTTTCCTTGATTCTAGTATTTGTAGTGGTGATACTGCTCAATTAAACATCACAATGAATGGTGGACGATTATCTACAAGACAATGGCTTTTAAATGGAAATTCTATTACTGGGACTCAAGTGAAACTTTCACCTTTAGTCAACTCTAATTATGTTATAGAACTTCAAGATGGGTGTTCAAATCCAGTTCAACAAACTAGAAATTTAGTGGTGAATCCTTTGCCTATAGTTAACTTTGATTTGCCGAAAACAGACTACTGTATTCCAGAGTTAATTCAATTTCAGAATCTGAGTTCAGGTGCAGTGGCATATCGCTGGAGTTTTAGTGATGGTGATTCGAGTTTTGCATTCGAACCTTTAAAAGGATTTGAATTAGCTGGTCAATATGACGTGCGATTAATGGCTATTAGTAACGAAAATTGTGTCGATTCTATGGTTAACATTGGCTATGTTAATGTACTTGACCAACCTATAGCAGACTTCACTTTTTTACCAAATCAATTGGATTTCTTAAATTCTACAGCTAGTTTTCAAAACAATTCTAAGTTTTACGATAACTTCAATTGGTCTTTTGGAGATAATAGCTCTGATAATACAAATACAGATCCTATACATACTTATCAAGATACTGGAACATACCCTGTGAAATTATTTGTTTCAAATTCTATTGGATGCAAGGATACCGCTGAATTTTTATTAAGAGTGTGGGATATTTATCGATTATATATTCCAACAGCTATTTCCGTGAATCAAGATAATATCAATGATAGTTTTGTTATTCTTGGCAGAGGAATTCAAGATTACAGATTGAGAATTTTTACACGTTGGGGCGAAATGATTTATGATGGTGATTCTAATAGTAAACCTTTTAATGGTAGAGATTCTAAAGGTGAATTACTCATAAAAGGGACTTATTTAATAGATTTAACTGTTAGAGACTTTGGTGGGTTTATGCATTATGTAAGACAAACTCTAGAAATATTATAGAGATTAGTATAGTCCTATTCTACATATTTTAGATTATTTGGTTAAGCTTAATTTTATTTTATACTTCTTTTCATTTGGTCTATTTTAGGATTTGACCTTACTTACACATGAATGTCTATTGCTTGTATAAATAACTTTACTGAATTCGATTTTGTAAAAATATAACTCTCGACATAATTAAGTATTGAAAATCTGATAATTATATATTGGATATCAAACTTAAATATATACTTTTGCTCTATAATCTCATTCGATATGATAGACAATGTATTTCAAACACTAGAGAGTGAGGCTGGCTTTAAAGCGTTATTCGAATATGCCACAGTAGGGATTTTGGTCATACATGCTGATGGTAAAATAGCACTTGCAAACCCTTGTATTGAGAAAATGTTTGGTTACGATTCTCATGAACTTTTAGGGCATGATCTCGAAATGTTAATGCCCGATTCTTTTAGGAATTTACATGTGCGATACCGTGAAAAGTTTTTCGAAAAACCTAAAGCTCGACCAATGGGATTTGGCTTAGATTTGTATGCTAGAAATAAAGCAGGAGGGGAGTTCCCTGTTGAAATTAGTTTAGGACATTATTCTTTTGATGGTAAAATGCTCGCTGTAGCCTTTATAACTGATATTACTGAACGTAAAAAATATCACGAAGAACTCGAAGAAAAAGTAAGAGCACGCACACTCGAATTAACGAATATGCTCGAAAGAGAAAGAGAACTCAATGAAATTAAATCTCGCTTCGTATCTATGGCTTCTCACGAATTTAGAACGCCCCTTTCCGCTATTTTATCAAGCGCTTCTTTAGTCGAAAATTATTCTAAAATTGATGATGCCGATAAGCGCACTAAACATATAGATCGGATTAAATCATCTGTTAAACACTTAACTGATATTCTCAATAATTTCCTTTCTCTAGATAAGCTTGAACAAAGTAAGGTCGAAATAAGTATGGAGTTGTTTGATGTAGACGAATTTATTCAAGATATTTTGGAGGATATGAAAAGTGTTTTTAAACCTAATCAAAAGGTTAAAATTATTCATGA
>JADLHV010000269.1 GCA_020848595.1 Bacteroidia bacterium | reverse complement strand
TCCCCGAATATTTAGGAAAAGAAGGAAATGTCTTATTAAAACTGATAGAAGAACCAACTCAGAATACTTTATTTATTTTAGTTACAGAAAACCAAGAATTGATATTATCAACCATAATTTCCAGGACTCAATCTGTAAAAATCGCCCCGTATAGTTATCAAGAAATAGAGACTTATTTAATTGAAAAAAACATTGCTAATGGTGATTTAGCTAAAAATATTTCATTAATGAGTGAGGGTAATTTAAATAAAGCTATCAAACTCTCATCAGAAATAGATAATCCTTTCTTTGAAATATTTAGATCTTGGCTTCTTGATTGTTATCAAGGGCATTTATCAAAAATAATGTTGGAGATTGAGAAATACACCGAAAATGGCAAAGAAGGCTTAAAGATGTTTTTTATATATGGAATACATCTTCTTCGTTCATCTATGTTAATTAAATACCAAGATTTAAGCTCTAAATTATCGGCAAATGAATTAGAATTTGCTGGAAAATTATCTAAGATTATTGAACTAGAATCTGCACAAATAATGTACGAAGGACTCAATGATGCTATTTTCGAGATTGAACGAAACGGCAGTGTAAAATTAATATTAATTAACCTATCTTTGAAACTTAAAAATTGTCTGAGACCAAAGTCTACTGCGGCAATTTAATAATATTTTAAACTCATGGGATGTGGAAGTTGTGGAACTACGGGTTCTTGTTCTCCTAGTGGCTGTAAAAGCAATGGGACATGTGGAACAGGTGGTTGCAATAAATTAAATGTATATAATTGGCTCAGCGATACTGCTATGCCAGATAATTATAAACCTTTTGATATCGTGGAAATTCGATTCAAAGGTAGTAGGAAAGAATTTTTCAGAAATAAGAATAGTCTTGAACTATTTTCAGGAGATGCTGTTGTATTAGATTCTGATATGGGCTATGATGTGGGCCATGTTTCGATTAGTGGTGAATTGGTTCGACTTCAATTAAAAAAACGCAATATTCATGAAGATTCGGAGAGCATCAAAAATATTCAAAGAATAGCTACTGAAAGAGACTTAGAAAAATATCAAGAAGCTAAAAAAAGAGAGGAAAAAGTTCTAGAACGCGCTCGTACCATCGCTTTAATGATGAAACTAGAGATGAAGTTGAGCGATATTGAAATTCAAGGCGATAACAAAAAAGTTATTTTCTTTTATACTGCTGAAAGTCGCGTAGATTTCAGAGAACTCATCAAGAAATTTGCTGAAGAGTTTAAACTTCGAATCGAAATGCGTCAGATCGGTTATAGAGAAGAAGCCTCTCGTTTAGGTGGAATTGGCTCTTGTGGTCGTGAACTTTGTTGTAGCACTTGGCTTACAGATTATAAACTAGTGAATACTTCTGCAGCACGTTATCAAAACCTTTCCATAAATATGTTAAAGTTATCTGGACAATGTGGTAAGCTTAAATGTTGCTTAAACTACGAACTTGACACTTATATGGAAGCTTTAGATGAATTCCCTAAAGCTAAAACTGTCAGAATAGACACTGAAGTTGGTGCCGCCTTTATGCAAAAAACAGACATCTTAAAGCGTTTAACTTGGTTTGCCTATGAAGATCGCTATGCCTGGATTTGTATAAGCCTTGATACGGTAAATGAATACCTTGAATTAAATGCAAAAGGCCAAAAAGCACCAGAGTTAATTGGTGAAGTCATGGATATGAAACAAAATGATGATGACCTTGATATTCCAATTGCTGCAAGTGATTTAGCTAGTGATGATATTACTAGACTAGATAATAAAAACTTCAAAAAGAAGAAAAAGAAACCTCATTCAGGACCTCAAAATAATAGAGATTTCAAATCAACTAATCAAAATAAACCTGAATCAAGGACGCCAAATGCTCCACCTATTAATCAAAATAATTCTCCTCAAAAGAATAAAAAACCCAATAATAGGAATCGTCCACCACAAAATCAACCTAAAAAAGACGGTCCAAAGCCCAATTAATGCTGAATAATTGATATTATTTTGCAATAATTCGTGTTTAGAACTATAGATTTAAAAAAAGGACTTCATTAATCAGTAAAATCGTGTTTATTTTGCAGCTTCATATTTATGCTGACTTTAAACGCCATTAGAAACCAAACTAAAGAAGTTATTGAACGTTTATCTAAACGTGCAATCGACCGTAGTTCTGATATTGAAGAAATTTTAAAACTTGATGAAGCCAAACGTTCTAAACAAACAGAACTAGAACAAAACCTTGCTAAAAGCAATATGCTAGCAAAAGAAATTGGCGAATTATTTAAAAGTGGCAAGAAAGAAGAAGCCGATATCAAAAAAGAAGAATCTGTCAAACTCAAAGATGCGAGCAAAACTCTAGAATTTGAAATGGCTGAAATTGAAGAAAAACTCACTCAAAAACTATATGAAATCCCAAATACACCTAGTCATCAAGTAAAACTAGGCAAAACACCTGAAGACAATGAGGTTGTATTTGAATGGGGTGAAGAGCCCAAATTACATAAAGATGCTAAACCGCATTGGGAATTAACAAGTCAATATAGTTTAGTAGATTTCGAGCTTGGAAATAAAATTACTGGAGCGGGGTTTCCAGTATATACCGGAAAAGGTGCTAGACTTCAAAGAGCACTCATCAACTTCTTTTTAGATGAAGCACTAAATGCTGGCTATTATGAAATCCAACCACCTATTCTTGTTAATGAAGCAAGTGGATATGGAACAGGACAATTGCCAGATAAAGAAGGTCAGATGTATCACATGACTGTCGATAATCTATATTGTATTCCAACTGCAGAAGTTCCAATAACTAATATTTATAGAGATGTCATACTAAAAGAAGAAGAATTACCTATAAAAAATGTGGGATATACGCCATGTTTTAGAAGAGAAGCTGGAAGTTATGGAGCACATGTTAGAGGATTAAACAGACTTCACCAATTCGACAAAGTAGAAATCGTCCAAATAGCTCATCCTGAAAAAAGTTACGAATTGTTAGAAGAAATGGTCGAACATGTTAAAGGACTTATGATGAAACTTGGGTTGAAATTTAGAATCTTACGTTTATGTGGCGGAGACATGGGATTCGCAAGTGCAATGACCTATGATTTTGAAGCATGGAGTGGAGCACAACAAAAATGGCTAGAGGTGAGTTCAACATCAAATTTCGAGACTTTTCAAGCTAATAGATTAAAGTGCAGATTTAAAAATAAAGAGTGTAAAAACGAATTAGTCCATACTTTAAATGGTAGTGCTTTAGCGTTGCCAAGAATTGTTGCTTCTATTCTAGAAAATTATCAAACAGAAGAAGGCATCAATTTACCAGTATGTCTCCACCCTTATTTAGGATTTACTAAGATATAAAAATTGAGAAAATTAATCTTCATATTGACTTTATTGATTGCGCCTGAAATTAAAGCTCAATTTATTCAATGTGTTGATAGTGTGAGAGCTAATCCTTTATTCCAATGTAACGATCCAGCTTATATTCCTGTATGTGGATGTAATGGAATCACCTATAGAAATCAATGTGTCGCTTATAATATTGGAGGTGTTTCGAATTGGACAAGTGGTGTATGTTCGGGGATAGATCTGGATCTTTTTCCTAATCCAATTGGTGCCAATAGCGAACTTTCTATAAACTTATCCTTTCCTGAATTTATTTATGGGAATGTCACTTTACAAATAGTCGATTTATATGGCAAGATACATGAACAAAGGTTTATCAATAATTTCAATAGAATATCTATTCAAATAGATGTTAGACCAATGATGTCGGGTATTTACTTTTTGATTATAAGGGCTAGTAATGGCGCCTCTGCTATTAGAATGTATAGTAAAGCCTAACTTGATTAATCTATCCAAATAATATTTATTAGCATTGAAATAGTAATTATTTTTATTATAGAACCTAGCAGGTGCGCTAAAGGCACTGAAGTCACTTCACAATAGACTAATAATCAAAAAATTATACTTACAATATAGAACCAAAGCAACCTGTTTAATATTTATTAAACAAAAAGCGCAATATAAACATAAAGCGCTGTTAATCTTTATATTATAATATAATCAATAATCCTTTCAAGATATACAAAAAACAATAAAGAAACATAATGATTGATTTGAAACTTTCAATTTTAAAGGTGATTGAAATGATCAATAACTAATTCGAAATTCTACTTTTTTTTATTATAGAACCTAGCAGGTGGTATTTTAAGTAAAACCAATCCAAAAACCTTAAAAAATAACGATTAGTTAAATTTATC
>JADLHV010000268.1 GCA_020848595.1 Bacteroidia bacterium | reverse complement strand
CTCTTCTTTATTTTACTCAGATTGGTCGGTTTTTTATATGAGTACAGCTTGATTTCTCTATTTTTGTTTTTTTAAAGAAATTATGGGCGGACCAAGAATTGATAGGGATATACCTAAAGTTAAAATTAGTAAGGAATCCATTTCAGAATTGTTATTTGTTTTTAAATATGTTAAACCATACAAGAAGTATTTTATTGGTGGATTGATTTTTATATCCTTATCGGCATTTAGTACCATGTTATTTCCATTTTTAATGGGAAAAATGATTGGAGCTGTAAGTAATTCGGAAGTCAGTATGAGTGGAGGAATGAATGGTATGATGGCAAATAAGACAGGAATTCTAAGTGAGAAATGGCCATTAAATTTGACCTTATTGCTCATCTTTGCTCAATTATCTATTCAAACTATTTTTTCATTTATGCGTGTTTCTTTATTGACAAAAGCGGGGACAAATGCAGTAGCCGATTTGAGAAAGGATTTGTATGGAAGAATGATAAGTTTGCCCATGTCTTTTTTTAGTACTCAAAGAGTTGGCGAATTAAGTAGTAGAATTTCTGCAGATACAGGGCAAATTCAAGATAGTGTTTCATTTGTTTTCGCAGAGTTTTTACGTGGAATTCTCACTTTAATTGTGGGCTTGTTCTTAATATTTTTTATAAGTACTAAGTTAGCACTCATAATGCTTTCTATTGTTCCTTTAATTGCTATTAGTGCAGTTGTGTTTGGAGGTAAGATTAGAAAGTTAGGAAGTAAGGAAACGGATATGCTTGCAGAGTCGAGCACAGTGGTTCAAGAAACTTTACAAGGCATAAGTGTTGTTAAAGCTTTTACGAGTGAATCTATTGAACGTAAACGTTATGGTAAGAACATAGATAGTTTGATAGATTTTGCTGTTAAGAGTGGTACCTATCGAGGTTATTTTGTGTCATTCATTATTTTCTCAGTTTTTGGAGCAATCGGTTTTGTTGTTTGGTATGGGGCAAATCTGATTCAACAAGGTTCTATGGGTGTTGGTGATTTGGTGATGTTTGTAATTTTCTCTGGATTTGTAGGTGGTACCTTAGGTGGATTCGCAGATATGTTCAGTCAATTACAAAAAACAATTGGTGCAACTCAAAGGGTTAAGGAGTTATTAAAAATGCAAGGCGAAAGTATTAATGAGTCGGAATTGCATTCTGATCAAAGAATAAATGGCGAAATAGAATTTAAAGACGTCGAGTTTAGCTACCCATCTCGTAAAGAAGTTCAAGTGCTTAAAGGCATATCATTTAATGCAAAGAAGGGCGAGCAAATTGCTATTGTTGGTGGTAGTGGTGGTGGTAAAAGCACTGTGGCAGCTATGGTTATGCGTTTTTATGATCCAGATAAAGGGCAAATATTAGTGGATGGTAAATCTGTTGATACTTATGATTTGAGTTATTTAAGAAGTCAAATAGCTTATGTGCCTCAAGATGTGATTCTTTTTGGAGGAACAATTTATGAAAATATTTTATATGGTAAACCTAATGCAAGTAAGGAGGAAGTAATAGAAGCGGCACATAAGGCTAATGCACTTAAATTTATTGAATCATTCCCAGATAAATTTGAAACAGTGGTAGGAGAAAGAGGAATTCAATTGTCTGGTGGTCAGAAGCAACGTATTGCTATTGCTAGAGCTGTTATTAAAAATCCAGCTATTTTGGTTCTCGACGAAGCAACAAGTGCATTGGATTCTGAAAGTGAATTATTAGTGCAAGAAGCTTTAGATGATTTGATGAAAAATAGAACAAGTATCGTCATTGCTCATAGATTGAGTACAATTCGCAGTGCCGATAAAATTATTGTTCTAGATAAAGGTCAAATCGTTGAAGCAGGTCGTCATGAGGATCTATTGAAACAAGATAATGGTGTTTATAAAAGCTTAACTGGTTTGCAGGTATTAACGAATTAATTATCCAATATGAGTAACAAATTATTTTTATCAATTTTACTCGGTTTGTCTTTGTCTTTTGGAGCTTGTAAAGGGTCTAAAAAGGAGACAGATGCTAGTGCAGTAAAGGAAGTGCCCAATCATGTTAGTGTTACAATGCTAAATGATTTACAGCATACTAAATTGGAATTAGTGCCTGATTTTGAAAAGAAAGAGCTTAAAGGTACAGCAACCATTTTACTCAAGCCACATTTTTATCCCGTCGATTCGCTGCTGCTAAATGCTAAATTTATGCGTATTGAATCTGTTGATTTGATGAAATTGCCTATGCTAAGCAAAGATACTTATAAAAGTGATTTGATTAATTTAGACTATACGTACGATTCGAGTATTTTAAGAATAAAATTAGATAAGCGATATACAAGAGACGAAACTTATACAGTTGTTATAAAGTATGTGGCAATGCCAGAAAGAGCAGGAGGGAAGGGTAGTCGAGCTATTACAGATTCTAAAGGAATATATTTTATAGGTCCTGATGATAAAAATCCAGATAAGCCTGTACAAGTTTGGACACAAGGTGAAACACAATCGGCCTCAAGTTGGTTTCCTACTATAGAAGCTCCAAATCAAAAATCAACTCAAGAGTTATCGGTTTCTGTTCCTAAGAAATTTAAAACTATTTCGAATGGTTATTTAAAAGGTTCGTCTGAATATGTAACGGGTAATGATACCATGCGTACCGATCATTGGGTGCAAGATAAACCACATGCACCGTATTTATTTGCTCTTGCAATTGGAGAGTTTGCAGAAGTGAAAGATTATTGGCGCAAAATGCCTGTTAACTATTATGTTGAACCAGCTTACGAACAATATGCTCGAATGGTATTTGGTAATACCCCTGAAATGATTGAGTTTTTTAGCACTATTCTTAAAACTGATTATCCTTGGGATAAATACGATCAGGTTGTGGTGCGCGATTTCGTAAGTGGTGCTATGGAAAATACTTCTTGTGTTATTCATTATGATAAATTGCAACATAATTTTAGAGAACATCAAGACAATACAAGTGAAGATGTTATTGCACACGAATTGTTTCACCATTGGTTTGGCGATTTAGTGACTTGCGAGAGCTGGAGTAACTTACCTCTGAATGAGTCTTTTGCAACTTATGGTGAGTATCTGTGGGACGAACATAAATACGGTCGTGATGAGGCTGATGCAACGCTTCAACATTTTAGAGATGCCTACTACAATGAAGCTGAATATAGTCCTAAACGTTTGATTCGATATGATTACGAAGCGCAAGAGGATATGTTTGATGCGCATAGTTATCAGAAAGGTGGATTGGTTTTACATACATTAAGAAAACAATTGGGTGATGAGGCTTTCTTTGAATCTTTGCGATTGTACTTAGAGAGATACAAATTTAAAACAGCCGAATTATCCGATCTGCGCCTTTGTTTTGAAGAAGTTACTGGTCAAGATTTAAATTGGTTTTTTAATCAATGGTTTTTACAAGAAGGACATCCAAACTTGGAAGTGAATCAACAACGACTTGGCGATAAATACATTATAAAAGTAAAACAAATTGGAACGCCATATCGAATGCCATTTAAAGTGAAGATTGGGAAGAATAGGGTAGAAGAAATACAAGTAGACAAGGATTCACAGCGATTTGTATTTAATAATGTCAATGCAACAGATATGGTAGTTCTCGATGGGGAAAATCAGTATCTCGGAGAAATTTTTATAGACAAGTCAGTTGACGAATGGAATATGCAATTTGAACAAGCAGATTTAGCTTTTCATAAAATAGAAGCATTTGAAGCCTTAATGTACATGAAAAATTTGAGTAGTGGAACTATTGCCAAGTATTGCCAGACTATGCTCAACCATAGTTTTCATGAGTGTCGTTCTATTGCTCTTTCTAGATTGTATGATGCCGATATTACGGTAGCTGATATAGAACCAATGCGTCCAGTGATTATAAAGTTAGCAAAGGAGGACTCGACATCTACGGTTAGATATGAAACCTTAGATGTCTTGGCTTTATTAAAAGAAGAAAAAGTTGTAGAATCTTTAATTTATGATTCATCTTATAATGTAGCTAAGAAGGCTATGATGACTTTGGGTTCACTCAATCGGAAAACTGCATTTAATTTTGCTAATCTGCATAGAGATTCAAAAGATCTATTTATGAGAGAAATAGCCTATCTAGGTATTGGACTTTATAGTGATAATAGCGAATTGGATTTTTTTATGAGTAGAATTCGCCATAGCAATAGGAAGGAAGCCACTCAGGCTGCCTATGGTTTAAATCGATATGTGACTCAAAATAGAACAGAGTTGCTGCCAATTGTTATGGATAGTTTAGGACAAATGTATCGCACTGCAAATACGAAACTAGTAAGAGGTAATGTTATGACAGCATTAAAATCTATTCGATTTCATTATTATGTCGAAATGTATATGGCGGAGTATTATATTAAAAATTACCGTTCTTTAAAGAAAAAGTATAAGATGGTATACAAGAATGCTCAATCTAAGTACAATATGTTAGATAAGTATATAGAAAATCTCAAAGGCGAGTAATAGTTGAACTGTTTAAAAAGAAAAAGAAATTGGCATTTTACAGACACATCTTACATGTAGACGTCTTTTGCTTGCGGGAATCCAATTGCCATTGGTAAGACTTACCACTCTTATAGCTTCGGCTTCTAGTTCCTTGTCATTGCGACCTTGAACACTTAAGTTAGAGATACTTCCGTCTTTTTCGACAATAAAAACGACCATAACGACACCTTCTAAACCTTTAATTCTTGGACCTTCAGGGTATTTTAAATTAGAGCTTATTATACTTTCGAGAGCATCATCACCACCTTTATATACTGGAGGCAGGTCAACGTTATTCATAGTAAAGACATCGCCATTTCCATTTAATCCACTTCCAGGATTGTTTTGATTTTTATTAGAGCTCGTATCACCAGAAGATTGACCATTATTTTTACTTTGGTCATTTTTAGAATCCGGTATTATGTCATCTTTTTTAGTGGTTTCTGTAGGTTCCGAATTTTCGGCAACATCATTCAACGAAGAAGGAGGTTTAACTTCATTTAAAGGATTGCCAGAGGGTGGTTCAATAAGGATTACTTGACTTGTATCGTATAAAATAGGAAGTTCGGGATGAGAGAGAGATAAAAGGGATAGTATTTTTGGGGAGTAGGAGAACAATACAAAAAGAAACAAGATTGATATCAGGGCAATTAGCTGTGTTTTAGATTGGATTTTACGAATAAAATAAGCACCATAGGATTTATTTCTTCCTTCGAAGACCATGTCATCCATAGAAGTGGCTATATGTTTTATTTTTTTGTCCATCCTAGTATCCTGCAAATTTACGACTACGTAATTAAAGCTTTGGAGTTCTCTGTCCAAATTCTTGACATAGATTCAAAAAAAGGGCCATAAAAACTATATGCAAATTGTATGCATATAACGTAAAAAGCGTAAGAAAAGTTAGGGATAATAGATTATTTATCTAAAAATTTCAAATTGCCATAGACAGAATAAAACATAATCAAACCTATGAGGCAACCAATAATATCGGCTAAGAAGTCCCAGTAATCACCAATTCTATCGTTAGTAAAATAGTGTTGAATAAGTTCAATTGCGGCGGCATATACGATAGCGATACTAAGAGCAGTGATTCTAATTTTATTAAGTAAAAAAGAGAAACGCCAGTATTTAATTAGTCCAAGCATTATAAAATAAACGAGAACAGCAAAAATAAAAGCATGTCCAAGTTTATCGGTTGGAATATTGAAAACAGTTTGCACTTGAAAGCCAGCGTTACTTGTGGTGCAAAGGACTAAAATAAAAATTGCCCACGCAATGGCAGGCAATTGATGTTTCAATATGTGAAGAATATTTTTCAATTCATGGATTAGTGACCGATAAGTGCTTTATATGCACTGGTATCAAGAAGGTCATTTAATTCGTCGATGTTGCTAATTTTGATTTTAACCATCCATCCACCATTATAAGGGTCTTGGTTGATTAATTCAGGATTAGATTCAAGAGCAGGATTAACCTCAGAGATTTCACCAGAAATAGGCATAAAGAGATCACTGACAGTTTTAACGGCTTCAACAGTACCAAAGGTTGAATCTTTAGCAAGCGATTGGCCTTGAGTTTCGATTTCAACAAATACGATATCGCCTAATTCACCTTGAGCGAAATCGGTAATACCAACAGTTGCGATGTCACCTTCAACACTTATCCATTCGTGTTCTTTGGTGTACTTTAAATTTTCAGGAAAGTTCATTTTAAATATTTGAATTAATAATTTTTGTTAGTCCCATATCATGCTAAGGAGCATGCTTATTTTATCTTTAAGGATATTTCTATGTACAATTAGATCAACGAAGCCATGTTCGAGTAGGAATTCGGAGCTTTGAAAACCTTTAGGTAAATCTTTTCCAATGGTTTCTTTAATAACCCTTGGTCCTGCGAAACCAATTAATGCTTCTGGTTCGGCGATATTAAAATCACCTAACATAGCAAATGAAGCTGTGATACCACCAGTAGTAGGGTCGGTTAGCAAAGAAATATATGGAACACCCTCTTTATCGAGCAAAGCCAATTTAGCAGAAGTTTTTGCCATTTGCATTAATGAAAATGCAGCTTCCATCATACGAGCACCACCACTTTTGCTAATAATAATGAGCGGAGTGCGATTTTCTCTAGCGAAATCAATCGCTCTAGCAATTTTTTCACCAACAACACTACCCATCGAACCACCAATAAAGCCGAAATCCATACAAGCAATAACGATTTTGCGACCATTAGATTTGCCATGAGCAGTTCTAACAGCATCTTTAAGACCGCTTTTGCTGATACTTTCTTCTATACGTGAGGTATAAGGTTTAGAATCGACGAAATTCAAGGGGTCGTCTGAAATTAAATTAGCATCCAACTCCTTGAATTTGTTATCGTCGAAAAATATTTCGAAATATTCTTTAGAACTAATCTTATAATGATAATCACAAGAAGGACATACATAACGGGCTTCTACCAAGTCCTTATGTGGTGTGATGGTCTTGCATCTTGGGCATTTGTCCCATAAACCATCTGGAGTAGCTTTCTTCTCCTTTGTCTTGGTGGTGATGCCTTCGGATACGCGTTTAAACCAACTCATAAATTAATTACAAGATTATAATAAAGATATCAATTAAGCAATAGTGACTTCTTTTTCAAGATAAACATCTTGAATACCATTTAAAAGTGCAATACCTTCAGCAAAAGGTTTTTGGAAGGCTTTTCTACCACTGATTAAACCATGACCACCAGCACGTTTGTTAATAACGGCAGTTGTAACAGCTTCTGCTAAATCACTAGCACCTTTACTTTCGCCACCACTATTGATTAATCCAGCTCTACCCATATAGCAATTTGCCACTTGATATCTGGTTAAGTCAATTGGATGCTCGGTAGTTAAATCAGAATAAACTTTAGAATGAGTTTTACCGAATTTAATGGCATTATATCCACCATTATTGGTAGGTAATTTTTGTTTAATAATATCAGCTTGAATAGATACACCCAAATGATTAGCTTGAGCAGTTAAGTCAGCTGCAGTATGGTAATCGATACCATCTTTTTTGAAATCATTATTTCTTAGGTAGCACCATAAAATAGTAGCCATGCCTAATTCGTGTGCTCTTTCGAAAGCTTGTGCAACTTCAACAATCTGACGACTAGATTCATTAGAACCAAAATAGATTGTTGCTCCAACAGCAGTAGCGCCAAGGTTCCATGCTTCTTCTACACTTCCGAACATAATTTGGTCGAATTTGTTAGGGTAGGTAAGGAACTCGTTATGATTTAATTTTACAATAAATGGAATCTTGTGGGCATATTTTCTGCTTACTGAAGCTAAAACACCATAAGTAGAAGCAACGGCATTACATCCGCCTTCAATGGCTAGTTTTACAATGTTTTCTGGGTCGAAGAACATTGGATTTGGAGCAAAAGATGCACCTGCACTGTGCTCGATACCTTGGTCAACTGGAAGGATACTAACATAACCTGAACCGGCTAAACGGCCATGATTATAAAGCGTGTTTAAACTTCTTAAAACCTGTGGTGAACGGTTTGATTGAGCAAATACTCTGTCTACGAAATCGTTACCTGGTAAGTGAAGACTGTCTTTGCTGATGGTTTTTGATGTGTGGTTTAGTAAACTATCGGCATCTGCACCCAATAGTTCCTGTATCTTTGATATACTCATAATTTCGAATAAGGCTGCAAAATTAAGCATTTTTGAGAGATTCTAAAACAATTTTCAATGTCTTTGATTTTACTATGCTTATTGCCTAAGTACGCAATCGAATCCTATATAATACCTTTATATGTATAGTCTAACCTAGTGACTTATTTAACAATATTAGACATTGATTGATAAAGCTCAGAGACTAATTTAAATGGATTTGAAATATTATCTTTGTTTTTTTGCTGTAATCGACTGAAATACAGTAGTAAACAAAAAAAAGGCCCT
>JADLHV010000267.1 GCA_020848595.1 Bacteroidia bacterium | reverse complement strand
TATTGATATCAGTATTGGTAAGAAGACACTAATTTGGGCCGATAGTTCTAAAAAAGATTTGTTGCAATTAGCAGGATTAATTAGTGATTATTCTATGAATATTACTGGCAAAAGTACTTACAAAGACGAATTTGTAACTGCCGGAGGAATTGATTTAAAGGAAGTAGATTTTCGAACGATGGAAAGCAAACTGATTCCCAATCTTTTTTTTGCTGGTGAAGTGATTAATATTGATGCTTTAACAGGCGGATTTAATTTTCAAGCAGCTTGGAGTGAGGCTTGGGTTATAAGTGAATCAATAGGGTAGATTTTTATTTTATAATCTGAGCAATTGTTTAATGTGATTTGACAAATTGGTGACCCCGATAATTGAGCGGGATCTTGTAGAATTAAATATTCAAACATCCAATTTGTCTCTAATGTATAGAATGAATTTTATACATTAGAAGTGTGTTTCAAGCATTACTTTTTATTGGAGTATCTATGCTTTGTTTGGGTGCAAGATGGAATTTAAATTAATCATTTCGTTGCATATTTTAGACTTAATTCTAATATTTAAGTATTTAATGAGTAATATTACAAACAAGTGCTTATTTATTCAATTAATTTGCATATTTTTGAAAATAACTTGTTCAAATTTGCAATAAATCGTAAAAAAATATTAGTGTATGCCAAAAAATGAAAAAAATTTTCAATCTTTATGGAATGAAATTTTAACTGCTCATGCTCCATCAAATATTTCATTAGCTAGAGAAATAAGTGAATTATTAGATATAAGTCAAGATAGTGCTTATAGAAGATTGCGTAACGAAACGGATTATACTTTAGATGAAGCTGCTAAAATAGCCAATCATTTTAATTTACCACTTGAAGCCCTTAATAATGGATTGCATGCAACTGTAAGTTTCAAAACGAATACTTTAAGTAATCAGCAAGAATCCTATCATTTGTATTTAGAAAATATGTTAGCCAATCTTAAAAAAGTAAATCAATTTGAAACAGCAGAAATATTTTTTGGGGCTGAAGATATACCTGTTTTCTACCATTATAGTTGTCCGATATTAATGAAGTTTAAAATTATTTATTGGCTAAAATCTTTATTGCTTGTTCCTGAATTTCAAAATAAAAACTTTGAGGAAATTGAAATCAATAATGAAATGGTAATACTCGCTGAAGAGATTTTTAAAACTTATTCAAAGATTAATTCCACTGAAGTTTGGACATCCGAAACTGTATTAAGTACTGTAAAGCAAATTAGGTTTTATTGGGATGCTGGTTTTTTCAGTAGTATAAGTTCTGTCATTGATGTTTTAAATGATTTAGAAAATGCAATGAAAATTGTTCAGAAGCAAGCAGAAACAGGACACAAATTTTCGAGTGCTGGCAATATGACTTCGGCAACTTCTAAGTTGTTCGTTAGTGATGTCATGATTGGGACCAATAGTATTTTAATTACTGCAGGCGTTTTTAAGGCTTCGTTTATTAGTTATAGTACTTTCAATTTCATGCAAACCTTGAATCATGAATTTAATAGACAAAATGAACAGTGGATGAATAACTTAATTTCTCGTAGTACACTTATTAGTACTGTAGCGGAGAAACAAAGAAATCAGTTTTTTAAAGGAATTTATAAGTTGATTGACGAACACAGGCAATATGTTAAGGATAGCAATTAATATGGTTTTATAATTGATTTTTGAAATCAAATTTTACCAATTAGCTTCTCTAGTTTCAATTTTAAATAGACAGAATAACTGTATTGTATTTGTTTGTATTCGAAATCATAAAATGGTTCAAATCTCAAATCGAGCATGAGCATTTTATTGATATTTTGAGTAAAAAGTAGTCGCGACATCAACATATGCCTTACGCGTCTAAATTCATTTATCGAATAATAATTGTAGTTATTGTAGATCTGAGTACCAACTGGTGATTGCCATTCTCTACCTGCCCAATAATTAAACATGAGTTCAAAACCATTCTTTTCCAAACTTAACGTATGCCAAGATGCAAATCCGTTTTTATAAGGTTGAGTTATATTTGGAGAGAAATCGCCACTTGCTAACCAATAATTTTCTGTTCTTATTCTAAATCCTGAAGCGCTTGTATAATTTAATTTAAGTCCAAGACTTGCATTTATCCTCGTATATATGGGATTTGGATTGCTATTGAGCTGACCACCTCTGTGAGCAAGGGTGCCTTGAAATGGCAGTGAACAATATACTCTCTGTGTTTTTAGTAAACTGCGTTCAGAAACGAAACCAGTAGTAAATCTTTCTTGATTAGTAGTACTTCGATAGGTTGGTTCGTTCCAAACTAAAAAGTTATTAAAGTAAAATTTATCGCTTTTGTAAATACTTTGAATGCCATTTTCAATTCTATTGGTTAAACCTCTATCAATATTGTACATTGGCTCTATAAATCCATAGTTGAGTGTACCTTGTAAAGTACCGAAATTATGTCTCCATTTATCTTTGAAAATTGAAATGGTAAAAATAGGTTGAACACTAATAAAGTTTGAACTTCCATAGTCTTGCCTGGCTTGAAGTCCGCCTTTTAATCGAATATTTTTATAAGGTTGATAACTTAAATGTGCTTGAAACATTGTTCCAAATAATGTTTGTCCTTTTTCTATAACATCAAAATATTCTGTATTGCGCAAATAATTGAACATTTCGATATGCATTCGAATTGATTGTGTGTCATTTTGTACAAATGAATCATTTTGTTCAAATATCCTATTATGTAACTGGGCAGGTACTATTTGACAAACAGATAGTAAAATAATACCTAAAGCAATTTTGAGGTTATACTTTCGTTTCATTTATGAAGGTTCAAATGTAATAATTTGGAACGATTATTGACTTTTACTTATTAATAAATCAAACAGCTATGTTCAAGCCAATCAAATTTAAACGCTTTTTTGCACATGCCCTTCTACCGGTATTCGTTATTTTGAGTGCATTTACTTTTGTTGACTCAACTCCTTCTACAACGGCAGATAACGAAACATTTTCATATAGAAAGATGAGTAATAGTGCTTTTACTTTCAACGAAAAATTGTCATATCGTGTTCATTACGGTGTCATAAATGCTGCAACTGTAGATTTACAAGTAGGTCCAAGTTTAGTAGATAAAAACGAAAGAAAATGCTATACAATTCAAGCAGATGGTAAAACATTAAAGTCATTTGATTGGGCATATAAAGTCAGAGATAGATTTGAAACTTACCTAGATAATGAAGCAATGGCTCCAATTAGCTACAATAAAAATGTTCAAGAAGATAAATACACCGACAATGATCTAGTTGTTTTTAAACACCCAAAGAAAAAATTATATGGGGTAAAAGGGGTATTAGATATGCCAGTTTATACGCATGATATTATCTCTGCTCTCTATTATGTCAGAAATATTGATTTTAGTAAAGCTAAAGTTGGGGACAAATACCCTTTGGATGTTTATCTCGACAACAAAATTTATAATCTCGGATTTAAATACGCAGGAAAGGAAACAATAAACACAGATATTGGGAAAGTGAAATGTTTAAAATTTATTCCAATTCTTGTTGTCGATAGGGTATTTAAAGATCAAGACGATATGACCGTTTGGGTGAGCGATGATGAAAATAAAATTCCGGTTCGTGTTAAAGCAAAAATAATGGTTGGCTCTGTTAAAGTCGATATCACTAGTTATAGTGGTTTAAAAAATGATTTTAAAGCCTTGGTTAAGGGTAAATAATTTACTCTAACTTATAGAAAAGCTTGTACCTTCTTTACCATCTTTCAACTCAATGCCAATTTCAGTCAATTTTTTTCTGATTACGTCTGATAATTCGTAGTTTTTATTAGATTTAGCCTCATTTCTCAATTCTATGAGGATTTCCAATACGCCTTTAATTTTTTCTGAACCAGAATCTTTCTCATTCTCTAAGCCAAGAATCTCATGAACAAAGGTCTTATAAATTACTTTTAATTTTTCTAAGTTTTCAAGGGTAATTCCAATTTGTCCTGTGTCTATTTGATTAATTTTTGTTACTAAATCAAATAATTTAGCAATTAGAATTGGGGTATTTAAATCTTCGTTTAAAGCTTCTTCTAATTCAATTTGAATGGATGTGACTTCTAAATCATTTTGATTATTAGGCTTAATTTTTTCTAGCGTTTCACCAGCTTGTAATAAGCGCGAAAGTCCTTTTTCTGATGCCTGTAAAGCTGCATTGCTAAAGTCTAATGTCCCTCTATATTGAGCTTGTAAAATAAAGAATTTCAATGTCATTGGTGAATAAGCTTTTTCCAATAAAGGATGCTTTCCACTGAAAAATTCTTCGATAGAGATGCCATTATTTAATGATTTAGCCATTTTCTGTCCATTGACTGTAATCATGTTATGATGCATCCAATAATTTGCTGGTTGATGCCCTGTGCAGGCTTGAGACTGAGCAATTTCTGATTCGTGATGAGGGAAGAGCAAATCCATACCGCCTCCATGTATGTCGAAGGTGTCACCTAGGTATTTTCTGCTCATGGCCGAACATTCGATGTGCCAGCCAGGAAACCCTTCGCTCCAAGGACTAGGCCAGCGCATAATATGTTCTGGACCAGCTTTTTTCCATAGCGCGAAATCATTTGGATTATGTTTTTCGTCTTGACCTTCTAAATCTCGTGCTTCGTTGCCAGCACCGGCAATTAAGTCTTCTAAAATTCTACCTGAAAGCTTACCATAATCATGATTACTGCTGTATTTTATTACATCAAAGTATACAGAACCATTTGATTCGTATGCAAAGCCATTCTCTATGATTTTTGAAATCATTTCGATTTGTTCAATAATATGACCGCTTGCTCTAGGTTCTATAGATGCTGGGCGGATATTTAAAGCATGCAACATCTTATGATAGCTATCCGTATAAAACTGAGCAATTTCCATTGGCTCTAGTTGCTCAACTCTAGCTTTTTTGGCAATTTTATCTTCTCCTTCATCAGCATCGTTGACTAAATGACCCACATCTGTTACGTTTCTAACAAATCGGACTTTAAAACCTTTATAGATTAGAAATCGATGTAAAACATCAAAAACTACTGGGCCACGTGCATGTCCAAGATGAGGATGACCATATACGGTAGGGCCACAAATATAGATACCTACAAAAGGATGATTTAAGGGCTTAAACACCCTGTTTTCGCGGTTGTACGTGTCGTATATTTTTAAGTCTGTCATAGAGAATAAAGATTGCAAAAGTAATTTAAAAAAACCTATTTTTGTAGGCTTATAAAAATTATACAAAGATATATGAAACGTTTTGTTTTGCTGATGTTCGTGACTTGTTTGACACTTTCTGTCCAAGCTGGAAAACAACCCAAAGACACTGTTCTCTTTAACTACGGCAACAAGAGTGTAACAACTCGCGAATTTTACAAAGGTTTTACTAAGAATAAACATAAAGATTCTTCTGTTAAAGCTACTGAAGTAGATGAATACTTAGAATTGTATAAAAAATTCAAGTTAAAAGTACAAGATGCTTATGATATGGGTCTTGATACTACCGAAAGTTTTAAGACCGAACTTGCTACCTACAGAAAGCAAATAGCTCAGCAGTTCCTTATGGATGCTCAAGTGAATGAAAAGTTAATCAGTGAAGCTTATGAAAGAATGAAGTACGAAATTAAAGCAAGTCATATTCTTATTTTTGCTCGTCCTGATGCTTCTCCTGAAGATACACTTAAAGCCTATAAACGTTTGTTAAATGTAAAACGACTTATTGAAAGTGATTCTTTAACATTTGAAAATGCTGCTCTAAAATTTAGTGAAGACCCTTCAGCTGAAGATAATCTGGGAAATCTTGGCTACTTCTCTTGTTTTCAAATGATTTATGAATTTGAATCTCAAGCTTATAATACTTCTGTTGGTAAAGTTTCTAAGGTCTTTAGAACTGAATTTGGTTACCATATCGTAAAAGTTTACGACAAAAGACCAAATATGGGTGAAATATCCCTAAGGGTTGTTAAAATTGAATTGAATCCTACTCCAACTACTGAGGAAATGGAAGAAGCAAGAGCCAAAATTAATGAAGTTTATAAAAGATTACAGGCTGGTGAAAAATTTACAAGTCTAGTTCAACAATATTCTGAAGATGCGGGTAGCGTTTTGAAGAATGGTCAAATCCCTGCATTCTCGATGACTAGTGGTAGATATCCTGAAAATTTTAAAAATAGTGCCTTCGCTTTAGCAAATGATGGCGACTACTCAATGCCAATTCAAACTGCTCAAGGGTTTTATATTCTTCAAAGAATTACTCTTAAACCGCTCGATTCTTTGAATAAAATTAAAAGTAGTATTGTAAATAAAATCAGTCGAGATAGCAGACAATATAAAAATACTCTAGCTGTTTATGAAAAAGCTAAAAAGATGTACAAATTTAAAGAAAACTCTAAATTCAGTAAGTCAATTGGCCTTTCATTAGATAGTTCTTTATTAATGGGTGAGTTTGATGTTGAGAAATTTAGAGCTTTAAATCCTAAACTTAGTAAAACAATGCTTTTTAGTTTTACTAAGGTGAAGAAGATTTATAATATGGATAGTTTTGCAAATTGGTTATCGAAAGTTCAGAAACCAACTGCTTCTAAGGCGCTTTCAAGTATTATTCAAAATTATTATGAAGCTTATCGCCTTCAAACGGTAATGGATTTTTATGAAGCTGACCTTGAAAACACTAGTGAAAAATTTGCAACTCTCTATAAAGAATACAAAGAAGGCATTTTGTTATTTACTTTAACGGATAGAAAAGTTTGGAGTAAAAGTGTAGAGGACACAGTTGGACTTAAAGATTTTTACGATAAAAATAATGAAAAGTATATTCATGGTGTAAGATACAATGCAACTATTTATAGATGCGCAACTAGAGCTATTGCTGAAGAATTAAAAAAAGATTTAGAAAGTGGTCTTATAGTTGATTCAATTATGAAGAAATTTTATAGAATGAACCCTCTAGCTGTATCAACTCCATTAACTGGTAAATTTGAACAAGGTGATAATCCTTATACCGATTTAGCATTTCAATATGGTAAACCTTCTATGAAATATATGATAGTGGAAGATCCAAATGTTGCAGGAAGATTTGCCGTTATTCAAATTCACGAAATGTTGCCTGCTGGTAAAAAGACTTTAAATGAGGCTAGAGGCGTTATTATTAGTGATTATCAAAATTATTTGGAGAAAATTTGGTTAGAAGCATTAATGACAAAGTATCCAATTAGTGTGAATGAAACTGCCTACAATGCTATAAAAGCTAAAATGATTAAACCATAACTCTTGAAGTCTTTTCTTGTAAAGATAGCTTTTTTGAGTGTTCTTCTCTCATGCATTGCTTCTTGCAACAATAAGCAAGCAAAAGGAGATGATGTGCTTGCAGAATATAAAGATAAATTGCTCTATAAGTCGGATATTCCTGCAGATGTTTGGAGTAAATTTAGGGAAGGTGATAGCACCGGACTATTAAAATCTTTTATTGATAAATGGCTCGAAAAACAAGTTATGGTCGATGCTGCTTTGCAAAACTTATCTGATGCAGAAACGAATAAGGACAAACTAATCGAAGACTATAGAAATTCGTTGCTTATTTATGAATATGAAAAAAAGTTAATGTTAGAAAAAATTGATACATCTGTAACAGAAGATGAGATCAAAGCGTTTTACACAGAAAACTTGAGTACTTTTCAATTGAGAAAGAATATTGTGAAAATTCGTTATGTGAAGATCAACAAACAAAAGGTTGATATGGTTAAGCTAAAGAAGCTCATGCAAAATCCATCTCGTCTTAATGATTCTTTATTAATGGGATATGCCGAAAAGGAAGCTGATAATTTTTACTTAGATTCTAATTGGTTGTATTTAGATGATATTACCAAAGAAATTCCTCTAGATGCTAACTATGATCAACAAAGGTTTCTAAGTAATAATAAGTTTGTACAAATAGAGGAAAATAATATGCTCTATTTGCTATACATCATAGATTTTAGAATAAAAAACGCCACTTCCCCATTGGCTTTTGAGCGGGATAAAATAAGAGATATAATTTTGTATAAAAGAAAACTCGATACTCTGAAAGAAAATACAAAATTGATTTTTGAAAAAGCGATAAATGCCGGGGATATTAAATACCACCAAGTCAAGTAATGAATGTGCTAAAAAAAATATTAATTATACTAATTGTTTGTTTTGCTTCAATTTCGTTGAAAGCTCAACCTAATCAAATTATAGATGAAGTTATTGCAGTAGTTGGTAATACACCAATTTTAAGATCAGAATTCGATATTCTGGTTTCT
Organism: Bacteroidia bacterium; assembly: GCA_020848595.1. Lineage (GTDB taxonomy): Bacteria > Bacteroidota > Bacteroidia > NS11-12g > UBA955 > JABMMZ01. Next base: position 1,949 of record JADLHV010000267.1, on the reverse strand, counting down.
CAGATTGATCCCGATGTCAAAGTAACTGATAAATTGAAGTGTGAGATATTACAGGATTTAATTATTGATAAAATGCTGGTTCACCAAGCCGAAATCGATAGCATTACAATTACTGATGATGAGGTAAACGATCGAATTGATAATAATATTCGCTTCTTTGAACGACAAATGAATAGCAGAGCCAATATCGAGAAGTATCTTGGTATGACTGTCGAAGCATACAAAAAGCAGATATTTCCAAAGGTTAAAGCACAAATGCTTAAAGAAAAGATGATGCAGAAGGTGCAAAGTGAAATTAAAATTACACCTAAAGAAGTGCGCGACTTTTATGCAACAATTCCAAAAGACAGTTTGCCTTTTATTTCTTCTGAGGTAGAAGTGGCACAAATAGTTATGAAACCAATTTATTCTGCCGAAGCTAAGGAATTTGCATTCGAAGAATTAAACATATTGCGTGCTAGAATATTAGCGGGTGAAAGTTTTAATAGATTGGCGACTATTTATTCTGAAGATCCAGGTAGTAAAACTCAAGGTGGATTGTTACCAGAGTTTGGAAGAGGTGATATGGTGCCAGAATTTGAACGTGCTGCTTTTACAATGAAAAAAGATAGTATATCCGAAATTATCGAAACAAAATATGGTTATCATATATTAAAGTTAATTGATAAAAGGGGAGATAAAGTCATTGTAAGACATATATTAATTAGACCTAAGCTTATCGATGCTGATATGGAGTTAGTGAAGTTGAAATTAGATACTTTATTAATGAGTCTAAGATCTGGCAAGATTAAGTTGTGTAATGCTGTTAAAGATTATTCGGAGGATGAAGAAACAAAACAAAATTGTGGTTATTTCACAGATCCTAATATAGGTTCTCAAAGAATTCCGTTTGATTATTTAGAGAAGGATATGGCAACAGCTTTAGTAAAATTGAAGCCAGGGCAATATTCCGAACCTGTTATTGGTTATAGTAATGACGGCAGCCCTTTTTTCAGGATTTTTTACTTGAATATTGAAACAAAACCTCACGTAGCGAATCTTGAACAAGACTGGCAACGCATTCAATCTATGGCATTAGAAGACAAACGTGGAGATGTTTTAGATTTATGGGCTGAAAAGAAACGAAGAGATACATTTATATTTATTTCATCGGGTTATTTGTTCTGTCCTTGGTTCGCCGATTGGAATACTAAATAGAAATACTAATATGAGTGACTTAGCAAGTGCGGATAAATTTTCCGCAAAATATCAAGAAATACAAAAGGAAATTGGAAAGGTAATAGTAGGTCAAAATGACGCTGTTAATGGTGTGTTAACTACATTGTTTTGCAATAGTCATGCTCTATTAGTTGGCGTACCTGGATTAGCTAAAACTTTGTTAATTAAAACAATTTCGGAAGTATTAGATCTGAAATTTAATCGTATTCAGTTTACGCCTGATTTAATGCCAGGAGATATTACTGGAAACGAAATATTAGATGAGAATAGACATTTTAAGTTTATAAAGGGTCCTCTATTCGCTAATATCGTCTTAGCAGATGAAATTAACCGTACTCCTCCAAAAACTCAGGCCGCTTTATTAGAAGCCATGCAAGAGAGAAATGTTACCGTTAGTGGAAAGGCTTACCCATTAGATAATCCTTTCTTTGTACTCGCTACTCAAAATCCAATTGAACAAGAAGGAACATACCCGCTTCCAGAAGCTCAACTCGACCGTTTTATGATGAATTTGGTATTGAATTATCCAAGTTTTGAAGAAGAATTAGAAATTGTTAAGAATACTACAAGCTCAGTTTCTGTTAGTCCGAAAAAAGTATTAGATGCTGCCGAAATATTAGAGTTTCAAGCCTTGGTTAGAAAAGCTCCAATTGCAGATAATGTAGTGGAATACGCAGTTAATTTGGTTAGTAAAACTCGTCCTGGAACTTCAAGATCTGGTGCTAGAGTTG
>JADLHV010000266.1 GCA_020848595.1 Bacteroidia bacterium | reverse complement strand
CCACATTTCGGTTGACGAAGTTATGGAGGCTTTAGCAGAACAAAGTATTATTGGTCGTCCTGGAAGGATAGGACAAAGTTCTGGTATTGCAGCACAGTCATTAGAATATGTATTAACTTATAAAGGAAGGTTTAACAAACCTGAAGAATATGATAAAGTTATTATTCGTGCAAATTCAGAAGGAGAAATTATAGAGTTAAAAGATATTGCGAAGGTTGAATTAGGAAGTGAATTTTTTGATATTTATTCCAATTTAGATGGACACCCTTCTGCTGCAATTGTGTTAAAGCAAAATTATGGAAGTAATGCTAGCGAAGTAATTAAAGAGGTAAAAGATAAATTAGACGAAATGAAGGCTAGTTTTCCTCCGGGTTTAGATTACAAAATCAGTTATGATGTATCTACCTTTTTAGATGCTTCTGTGGAGCAAGTACTTCATACCCTTAGAGATGCCTTTATTTTAGTTGCATTAGTTGTATTCCTTTTCTTAGGTGATTGGCGTTCTACTTTAATTCCAATTTTAGCTGTACCAGTTTCATTGATTGGGGCATTTTTTGTCATGCAGCTTTTTGGACTATCCATTAACTTAGTTACATTATTTGCTTTAGTATTATCCATCGGAATTGTGGTCGATAATGCTATAGTAGTGGTGGAGGGCGTTCACGCCAAGATGGAAGAAAAAAACTTATCGCCCTATCATGCTACAAAAGAGGTGCTTACTGAAATTAGTGGTGCCATTATCGCTATTACATTGGTAATGACGGCAGTATTTATCCCAGTTTCATTTATGTCCGGTCCAGTAGGTGTGTTCTATCGACAGTTTTCTATTACTATGGCAAGTTCTATTGTGCTTTCAGGTATAATTGCACTTACGCTTACTCCTGTATTGTGTGCAATGATGTTGAAAAATAACCATGGAAAACCTAAGAAAAAATCACCAGTTAATTGGGTGCTCGACCGTTTTAATAACTGGTTTGAGAAACTGACAGGAAGATATGTAGGTTTATTAAATGTAATTGTTAACCGAAGAATAGTTACTTGGGCTATATTAATAGGATTTGCTTTAGGAATTTTTGGAATCAATCAGATTCTGCCTGCTGGTTTTATTCCTGGAGAAGATCAAGGAACCATTTACGCTATTATTCAAACTCCTCCAGGGTCAACATTAGAAAGAACAAATAAAGTATCTCGAGAACTACAAGAAATTTGTGAAGAGGTTGATGGTGTTGAATCTGTTTCTTCATTGGCTGGTTATGAAATTATGACCGAGGGTAGAGGTTCTAATGCGGGTACTTGTTTAATCAATTTGAAAACTTGGTCAGAAAGAGAACAATCTGTTCATGAAATAATGGAAGAATTAGAGGAGAAATCGAAAGAACTTGGTGCTGTTGTTGAATTTTTTGAGCCGCCAGCAGTTCCTGGTTTTGGATCTTCAGGTGGTTTTTCTATGCGTTTATTAGAAAAAACGGCTTCTACTGATTATCAAGAGTTTGACAAAATCAATCAGCAATTTTTAGATAATCTGCGTAAGCGTAAAGAATTAACTGGATTATTTACCTTTTTCGCTGCCAATTATCCTCAATATGAATTAGAGATAGATAATAAGGCTGCCATGCAAAAAGGAGTTTCTATTGGTAAAGCCATGGAAAATCTAAATATTTTGATAGGAAGTACTTACGAACAAGGTTTTATCCGATTTGGTCGATTTTTCAAAGTTTATGTGCAATCCGATCCAGAATCAAGAAGGCTTCCTTCAGATATCTTAAAATTGTTTGTTAAAAATGACCATGATGAGATGGTACCTTATTCTTCTTTTATGAAAATAAAAAAGACACAAGGACCAAATGAGATTACTCGTTACAACATGTATAATTCAGCTTCCATTAGAGGTCTTCCTTCTAAAGGATATACCACTGCTGATGCTATTCAAGCCATTCGAGAGGTTGCCAGCGAATCGTTACCAAAAGGCTACGATATTGCATGGGAAGGACTTTCTTATGATGAAGCAGCACGAGGAAATGAGGCGTTGTACATCTTTATTGTTGTTCTCATCTTCGTTTATTTAGTACTTGCTGCTCAATACGAAAGCTTTTTATTGCCTTTAGCAGTTATTTTATCCTTACCTGTTGGTGTATTTGGTTCATTGTTACTCCTCAAATTTATGGGCTTAGCAAATGATATTTATGGTCAGGTTGGATTGATTATGTTGGTAGGTTTACTGGGTAAAAATGCAGTATTAATAGTGGAGTTTGCTGTCCAAAAACAACGAGAAGGACTGAGCATTAGAGATGCCGCGATAGAAGGTGCTAAAGTAAGGTTTAGACCTATTTTAATGACTTCATTTGCTTTTGTTGCAGGATTAATTCCGCTTATTATGGCAACTGGTGCTGGTGCTATTGGTAACAGAACAATTGGTGGTTCTGCATTAGGTGGAATGTTGTTAGGAACTATCTTCGGAGTAGTTATAATTCCTGGCTTGTACTACATTTTTGCAAATATAGCTAAAGGACGAACCTTAATAAAAGGTGAAGAAAGTGAGCCTTTATCTGAGAGTTTTGTAAGAGTTAGTGAAGAGCAAATTGCAACTCAAGAAAACTTAAAGAAAACGAACAGTTTACTAAGAAGATTGTTAAGCAGAAGGAAGAAAAAGTAACCTAAAAAATGAACAAAATGTATAAAAAAATAATATATATATGCCTAGGAACTGTTTTTATCTCGCTGACTTTTTCAGCTTGTAAAACTCCAAGTGCATTAAGTAGAACTGAAAATAAAGTAGTACCTGCGAGTTTTAATAACTCGCAGGATAGTACCAATTCGGCAAGTATAAAATGGAGAACGTATTTTACTGACCCTAATTTAATTGCTTTAATTGATACCGCTTTAATCAATAATCAAGAGTTGAACATTACTTTACAGGAAATCGAAATTTCAAAAAACGAAATACGAGCAAAAAAAGGTGAATATCTGCCTTCTATTGGGATAGGTG
>JADLHV010000265.1 GCA_020848595.1 Bacteroidia bacterium | reverse complement strand
TTAGGCGCACTTGGATGTATTGGAGCGTGTCTTCCTCCAGCTTGAATTGTAAATGAAGGCTCATCCCAGCTCCTAACTCTATTTCTTGACATATATATAGTAGAATAATCCCCAATAAAATATTCATGATTAGGAATTAAACACTTTTCACCATTTGATTTGTTTGCGGATAAGGCAGGTATAGCTGAATTTTCTAAATCTCTAATTGCATAATTTAAATCAAGACTTTGAGTAACTGGATCTGGAAACTCGAATTTGAAATTTAAATCTTTTCTTATTCCTATAAAAAACACTCTTTTTCGATCTTGAGGAACTTCAAAGTCATTTGCGTTTAACATCTGAAATGATAATTCATAGCCATGCTCTCCAGCTTTACGAAAAAGTTCCTTAATGTTTTCCAATGCAGGTGAATGTCTATCTAAAAGCATCCCACTAACATTTTCTGCTAAAAAAAACTTGGGTTGTTTATCAGAAAGTATTCTTATAAAATCAAAAAACAATTGACCTCTTTTATCCTCGATTCCCCTTAAGGCTCCTGCTTCACTCCAACTTTGACAGGGCGGACCACCAATTATTCCATCACAATCTGGAACTTCTTCACTTTTTATATCAACAATACTTCTTGTATCTAATATGGTTTCTGGATGGTTTTCTTTATATGTTTCCCAAATTTCTTTGTCGTATTCATTTGCCCAAATAATATCAAAACCCGCTTTCTTAAATCCCAAATCTAATCCTCCTGCCCCTGCAAAAAATGATACTACTTTCATAAATAATTATTGTTAATAAAGTTAAATCTCAAAGGTAAAAAATAATAAAATAAGTCCTAAAAAAACTTAATAACAAAAATTAATCTTATTGTAATTTCCAATTACATTTTTATCTTAATCTTATTAGCTGCTTCTCTTTTAGTCTTGTCTACAATCTTAGCATAAATTTGAGTAGTTTTCAAATCTTTATGTCCCAATAGTTTTGAAACTGTATATAAATTAGTATCATTACTAATCTGCAATGTTGCAAACGTATGCCTTAAACAGTGAAAAGTTAATTCCTTGTCGATTCCTGCTGCTGCTAACCATAAAGGGAAAAAGTAATATCGGTCCCTATTGTTTAAGCCTTTAAAAACCAAATCATCTTTTCCCTGTCTATATCCACACAATTCAAATGCTTGGTCTGAGATAGGTAAATACTCCTCTGATTGGGTTTTCTGTTGTTTATAGTCAATAACATATCCATCCTCTTCATTATAGTCTATTTCACCCCATTTAAGTTTAACTATGTCTGAATATCTTAACCCTGTTAAGGCAGAAAACAAAGCAGCGTTTCTAAGCGTATTACTTGGACATTTAGTTTTAGCAAGTCTATTTAATTCTTCTTGGGTTAAATATCCTCTTTTAGTTTCTGTTGGCTTTATAGTTGGGACCTTCCCAATAATATCCTCTTTTATTATCCCTTCCCTAAATGCTTGGTTTAATGTTGCTCTAAACTTGTTGAAATAGGATACTGCTGAATTTTGATTTAAACTGGTTTTATCACTTCTTAAACTTTTAGCATTGAGTAAGTATCTACTAAAATCATTGCAGAATTTTTCATCCACTTGTTTAAAAGTGCATTTACCTTTAGTAAAGTTCAATAGATAATTATAACATGACATCCAATTGTCATGATTTGAAGTTTTACGTTGGTCCGCTAATTCCTTAAAGTAGTCAATAAAGGACCGTTCTAATTGTGCCTGTTGATTTAATCTCTCCTCCTCATAGACAGTATAAATTTCAGGCTTATTCAATTGATTATCCATCTTTTGCCTAATTTTCTCTGCTATCTCAGAGGTTTCTTTATTATGATTTTTATCAGAATCCTTTTTAGGATTCTCAAATAAATATAAGCCTAAAAACTTCCTTCTTGTTGGCTCTCCTGTTTCTTGGTCGGGAATTGGAGGGTAAAAATCGAGGTACAAACTGGACCTATTTCCAGAGATTGATTTCTTTCTTAATTTAACTTTAACTGCCATAAGTATTGTATTTACAAGGGGTACAAACGAGGTACAAATTTGTACCTCAAAATTTGTCGAGGTACAAATAAGGTACAAATATATGATTAAAATACAGATAATATTACATAATGTCATTTATTATAAAAACCCAATAACCCCTTTATATACAAGGTTAATAAGGGGTTTAGTAGAAAATGCTATTGATTTGTTTTGTATAGGTTACTTTCCGATACAAAACTTCCCAAAAATATTCCCCAATACTTCGTCGTTGCTAATAGTGCCGGTGATTGAACCTATGGCTTCTATGGCTCTGCGAAGCTCGAAACTGAGTATGTCGCCGCTTGTTTTGGTGGGCAATAATGCTAATGCACTTGCTAATGATTCATACGAATTCTTTAATGCATCGTGGTGACGTAAATTGCTGATTATGGTAGATTGGTCTCCAACTGTTTCTAATTGCATTTGAGCATATAGAATTTCACGCAATGACTCTAAATCTGACTGAATATTTGATCTTAATGATATCGTCAAGTAAGTTGTCTTTTCTTCTCCTAAAAACTTCTCAATGGAACTTAATTTGTCTTTATCTACTTTGTCTGATTTGTTGGCTATAACAATTAGTTTTGCTTTGGGATTGTGTGCTTGAATCATCAATATGTCATTCTGCAACTCTTGTGTGCTTAATTCACTTAAATCGAAAATATATAAAACCAAGTTCGATTTTTGAATGCTTTGTTTTGCTTTTTCGATGCCAATCTTTTCAATAACATCTTCTGTTTGTCTAATACCAGCCGTATCTATAAATCTGAATGAAATTCCTTTGATGTGAATTTCTTCTTCTATTGTATCTCTTGTTGTTCCTGCTATATCAGATACTATTGCTCTATCATCCTCTAATAGGGCGTTTAGCAATGATGATTTGCCAGCATTTGGACGACCTACAATTGCCACAGGTATGCCATTTTTTATTGCATTGCCTAATCTAAAACTGTTGATAATTGGTTCGATGAATAACATCATTTCACGCATCCTTTTTTCTAATTCTGCTCTATCAGCAAACTCGACATCTTCTTCTCCAAAATCTAATTCTAATTCTATGAGGGAAATAAAATTGAGTAATTGTTCGCGTAATTCGTTTAGTTTTCTCGAAAGTCCTCCGCGCATTTGATTGAGAGCTAAATCGAGTTGCGAACTATTTTGAGAAGCTATAATATCTCCAACAGCTTCGGCTTGAGCTAAATCTATTCGTCCATTCAAATATGCTCTCAAGGTAAATTCTCCTGGTGCGGCTAATCTTGCCCCATTTTTAAGTAATAGACGCACTATTTCCGATTGGATATACATAGAGCCATGACAGGTAATTTCGACACTGTCTTCAGTAGTAAAACTCTTTGGTGATTTAAATATAGAGACCATTACTTCATCGACGATAGAATTGCCATCAACAATATGTCCATAATGAATGGTATGAGAAGTTTGATCGGCCAGAAGTTTACCTTTAAAAACTGATTGTACGATAGGGAAAGCTCTATCACCTGAAACTCTAATAATACCAATTGCGCCAACACCTTGAGCGATTGCAATTTCCACAATGGTATCTTCAGGGTGAACTAGATTTTCGTACATGTTGCAAAGATACAGTCAAAAACAGGCTAAAAAAAAAGCCCAAGAACTGAGTCTTGGGCCTTTTAAGTAGATTAGAAATATATTTTATCGGATGATTCGGACAATACCATTCAGTTTATCCTCATCTTTATCCATTCCTTTAAATCTGTAGGTTAGAATGTAGTAGTAAGTACCATCTGGACAAATTGCACCAGAGTTATTTACTTTACCATTCCAGTCTTTGTTTTTATCATTCGATTCAAAGACTTTTACACCCCATCTATCAAAGATAACGAGTTCGTATTTCTCTTCACCTTCGATTAAGATATTGAATACTTCGTTACCAACTAGACCTTCATCATCCACATCTGTACCAGTACCATTTGGCGTGAATACGTTTGGTGGACGAACAATTACTTTAAAGTTATTAAATATCTGTTTACAAATAGTATCCTTACAACCAATATCATTTGTAGCCTCTAGACATACCCAATAAGAACCGAGTGAGTCTCTGAAATCTCGACAGAAACTAGGGTCATTAAATCCGTCGGTATTATTATCTGCTACAAAAATCCTATTCGTAACTGGTTGAATCGACATCAAGTCTTCTGTGTAGAAGAAGCCCCAACGATTATTGACACTGTTTTCGGATGTATTACTGAAACAGATAATAGGCTTCTTGGTGGAATCTATATCGAAATCAGCGACAACATAGGCGACATTAATCACTACCGTGTCTATTGCAGGACAAATTTTATCCGGCGAGCTCACAGACGACTTATCGCCATAGAAGGTTACAAAGTATTTACCTTTAGTCATATAGGTTACTTTTTGGAAAGTATCTGCAGTTACTAAAGTATCTGTGATATTTTTACCGAAGTTCCATACATAATTACTATAGCGACCATAAGGTTTAACATAACCTCTAAGATTTACAGTATCACCAATACAGACCGTCGTATCATTCATTACCTTAGAAGTGTCATAGGCAAATATTTCTACATAGAATGGTGTTTCACCAAAACTCGAATCTGGATATTGAACCCTACAAGTTCTTGTTGTTCCATTTTGAGTAAACTTGAAATAATGATACAAGGTAACTTTATATTTTCCAGGTGCACTATACTTATGAGACATAGTGTCGTTAGTTGATGTTATAGTATCTTTTTGGGTATTATAAACACCATCTCCAAACTCCCAAGACCAAATACTAGAATCGCGTTTAGTGTACTTAGATAAATTTTTGAAGTATACTTTATCATTCACACAATATTTTAACGGAATCAAAGTATCAAACATTGGTTCTGGACCAGGGATATAGAGTTCAGTAGAATCCCATCCAACACAACCTAATTCAGTTTCTACTTTCCAATAAATCTTGAACAAACCATTACGTGTATAATCGTGTGCAATTTTACTTGGAAGTGTATTAAAGAACGAGTTTACAGAATTGATACTCTTATCACCCCAATATACAGTCCATTTAACAATTCTGTCGCAAGGAGCTCCTAAATCGTTAATACAAGGGTCTTGGATATAAGAAGAATCTATTAAATCAACGATAGTTGCACAATTTGGACGAGTATCACCTAATCTAAATTTAGCTCTAATTGCAGTAACATAGATTTTTTGCGGGAAAGTATCTTTACAACCGAAACTATCTTGAGCAGCTGTTCTTATAAAGTATGAACGACCAGTATCAGCGTTGTAATAGATACCAGTTGTTGTACCTAATTCTAATATTTGTCCAGGTTTATTATCTAAACCAGCAACACTATAAGGGAAGCCACCATATATAGATTTAGGTACAGAACCATCATCACCTTTATCTAAGTCAGTAATTGTATAACCTTCTCTATTAACATTTCCAGCTTCAGAGATACGGTTTCTCCAATAGTCGATACAATCTAACAAAGCAGAACCAG
>JADLHV010000264.1 GCA_020848595.1 Bacteroidia bacterium | reverse complement strand
TTTTAAATGAAGGAAAGGGTCTTTTTTACAATGAACTAAATCACCTCAACACATTTGCTAAACACCTCTCTGTTCAGCGATTTGCGAAAGGGGCAATGAGCTTCGAATCGACCGAATACCGATTTGTATTAGGAGATGATTTTAAACCTATTAGTATGCAAGTCAAATTAAGACAAGATACTAATAAAATGATAGAAGAGCTTATGCTTTTAGCCAATAAATCCGTAGCTGAATTTATTTATAATGGCAAACCTCGAAAACCATTTATTTACAGAACACACGACGAACCTAGTGATATTAGATTGCAAGAATTAAAGCGTTTTTTAGCGAAATTTGGTTATAAACTCGAAATCGACAATGAAAATGTTTTCAGAAAATCTATCAACGAAATCACTAAAGCAGTAGAAGGCAAACCAGAGCAAGATATGGTTAGAAACATGTCAATACGTTCTATGGCTAAAGCTGTTTATACGCCAAATAGACCCAGCCACTTTGGACTAGCATTCCCATATTACACCCATTTTACCTCGCCGATAAGAAGATATCCAGACATCATTGCCCATCGACTTCTTTTTGGTTATTTAGAAGGGAAATCGATGGAAGATATTTGCACTTGGAATATGGAAAAACTAGATGCGGCATGTAAACAAAGTTCGCAAATGGAAATTCAAGCTTCAGAAGCAGAAAGAGCATCTATTAAATACAAACAAGCCGAATGGATGGAAACTCAAGTAGGTAAAGTATTTGTAGGAGTTATAAGTGGTTTGACAGATTTTGGAATGTTCATTGAAATTAAAGAATTTAAAACAGAAGGAATGGTTCGACTGAATCAAATACAAGGCGACCGTTACGAATACGATTCATATATGATGGCTGTTGTTGGCAGCAGACATTATCGTCAATTTAAAATGGGTGATGAAGTTAAAGTAATGGTAATGGCAAGCGATAAAATTAGAAGAACAATAGATTTAGAACTTATATTAGAAGGTACACCAAGAAAGCAGCAACATGACAGAAAACATCGTCACTTCAGATAGTTTCGAACAATACTTAATTTCACATCCTTTTATAGGAAAGCCTGAAAATCTCTATAATTCCATGAACTATATCATGCAATTAGGTGGAAAACGAATGCGTCCCAAATTATTAATGCTTGCCTATAAACATGCAAATGGTTTAAAGGATGAAAATGCATTGAAATTAGCGCTTGCTATTGAAACTTTTCACAATTTCAGTTTAGTGCACGACGATATTATGGACAAAGCGCCTATCAGACGTGGCAAAAAAACAGTTCACGAAGAATGGAATATCCCTACTGCCATATTAGCTGGAGATAATTTATTTATTAAGTGCTTCGAACTGATTTTAAATTCTGGTTTTGATAATCGTTTAGAATTATTGAATGTCTTCACTAAAATGTCTTCATTGGTATGCGATGGTCAACAGATGGATATGAATTTACCAGAAATGGAATTCATAGACGAGCAAGATTATCTGGGCATGATAGAATTAAAAACAGCTGTATTACCTGCTTGTGCATTAAAAATGGGCGCTTTAGCAGCAGGAGTTGGCAAAGAAGTAGCCGAAAAATATTATCAATTAGGCATCAATATTGGCATGGCATTTCAATTACAAGATGATTATCTCGATGTTTTTGGCACTGAAGAAGAAATAGGCAAACAAGAAGGAGGTGATATTATTGAAAACAAAAAAACCATCCTATTTATTCATGCTATTAGAACTTTAAATCAAGAAAACAAACGCGCGCTTTTGGCTTGGTACCACGATCTAGTCCACGATCAAGCAATGAAAATAGAGCAAGTTAGAAACTATTTTAAACTCGCTGGAAGTGATGCTTATTTATCGAATCTAAAATCTCAATATGAACAATCTGCTATTGAAATTTTAGAACAACTAGAAGGTGCTTATGAATATAAAAAACAATTTGAACTTCTATTCAATATCTTGAGGTCTCGCAACAGCTAGAATTTACTATTATATTGAGGTGTTAAAGCATCTATACTTCGCTTTATAATCGTCAATTGAGTTGTCTAAATATTTTAGATTTAGAACAAAGAAAATTTAATCCTTTTTTGGATTATTAGAATGAGCTTTCTTACTGAAAAAAGGTTTCTTATTTCCTTTAGCTCCTTGATGTCTAGGTCTGGAATTACTTCTATTCGACTTTTTAGCTAGAGGTTCGTATGCAGGACCTAGATCGAAGCCTTCGGGTAAAGGATATTTTTTAACTTCATAACCAATTAAATCTTCAATTTTTTTGAATCTATGTTGAAAATGTTCGTTGATAAAAGTAATGGCAACACCTTTGGTTTCTGCTCTTGCAGTCCTGCCTACCCTATGCACATAATCTTCGGCATCATGAGGCACTTCATAATTTATTACAAGCCCAATATCGTCAATATCAATGCCCCTCGAGAGGATATCTGTAGCAACTAAGATTTGAATTTGACGACTTCTAAATTGCATAAGCACATTTTCTCTTTCACTTTGTTCTAAATCAGAGTGAATTGATAAGGCTTTCATTTTCATTTTACGCAATTCTTTCTCCAATTCGCGCGCTTTAATCTTAGTACCAACAAAAATGATAACACTGCTATAGTCAGCTTCTTTCAATAGCGCTTCAATAAGGTAATTCTTTTGCTTATCGTATGCCAAATAAGCCCTTTGCTCGACACCCTCGGCTGGTTTAGAAATAGCAATACTGACTTCTTCGGGAGAGTTCAATAAGCGTTTTGCCAATTGTCTAATTTTTTCGGGCATAGTAGCCGAGAACATAAGAGTTTGACGTTTTTGAGGAATAAACGTCACAATTTTTAAGATATCATCAACAAAGCCCATATCTAACATTCGGTCGGCTTCATCTAAAATTAAAAATTCAAGCGTATCAAACTTAACGTAACCCATATTGAGGTGTGCTAATAATCGACCAGGCGTTGCGATAATAATATTAGCCCCTTGAGTTAATGCCTTTTTTTCCTTTTCAAATACAACGCCATCACCTCCGCCATAGATAGCAATGGAACTAGTTGAAGTAAAATAAGAAAGCCCTTGAATAGATTGGTCGATTTGCATTGCCAATTCCCTAGTTGGGGCAACAATCAAAGCTTTAGTTTCGTCGGAAGGGGTTTTACTCAGTCTGTCAATTACAGGCAATACAAATGCGGCAGTCTTGCCAGTACCAGTTTGTGCGCAGGCTATTATATCCTTGCCGCTCTGAATAATGGGAATTGCTAGACTCTGAATAGGTGTAGGATTTTCAAAACCCATAGAATCAAGACTGTCTTGCAAATTTTCGTTAAAATGGAAATCTCTAAAGTTCAATATACTGCGAAGATAGGTAAATTCGACTTTGCTTGGTAAAATTCGTTCATTTAAGGCACAAAATACCCTCAAAAATAGAGCATCTAAATCTTTCTAAATCTATGTAAATAATAAGAAAACTATAAGTTACAAATAGCTAAATAACAATCATTTAACTATAACATAAACAAACAAACAAATTCGATGTAATCGACTGTAATTAGACAAGATATAAGATAGAAATAGCTTTTTTATTCCAATATTTTTTTAATCCAATTTTTACACTGAAATTGCGCGTTTAAATTTAGATAATCATGGAAATTGGAAAGAACAGGGTGGTTTCTTTAACCTATACCCTTACAATTAACAGTGGAGAGGTAGTTGACACAGCAACTAACGAGCAACCCTTCACTTTTATACACGGACTTGGAATGACGCTTCCATTGTTTGAAAGTAATCTTCAAAATTTAAAAGCGGGCGATGCTTTTGATTTTAATATTGATGCTGAAAATGGATACGGAATTTCTAGCGAAGAATTTAAAGTTAGTATTCCAAGAGAAGTATTTAACGGACCTGAAGTGCCTGCCGATATTCTACAAATTGGCAATATGGTACCTATGCAAGATCAAGATGGAAATCCTATGAATGGCGTTATTCTTGAATTTGATGATTCTACAGTAAAAATTGATTTTAACCATCCATTAGCAGATCAAGACTTAACTTTTAAAGGAGAGATTATCTCGGTAAGAGAAGCTACTTCAGAAGAGTTAGATCATGGACATGTTCATGGACCAGGTGGTCATCATCATTAATCTAATACGTTGATTTTAAGCACTAACCAATCTTGTTCTAGGGTGGTTATGGTGTCTATTGATTGAAATTGTATTTTTAGACAATTATATTCTTTGTAATATTCTTGCATTAAATTTATATAGGCTTTCTTAAAGGCTATTGGTATTATATGCAATGTGTTTTGATGCAATAAAGCCTGATTTAATGAACTAAATCCCATACGCTCTAAATGTTTTGCCCCTAATGGGGTATTCATTATCCAACCCATGGGTAAAAATTTTATTTGCTTCATTTGAATTGCACTGCTTTCCCAATTTTTAAATCCAGAGTTAGGATAATAGCAATAAAATTCAAATATAAAATTGTTCGGATATTGCTGTGTCAAATGATTCTCTATTTGTTTCAAACTCTTTTTTAACACATTGGAGGAATAGACATGTTTAAAAATTACTGAAACCATTGATAATGTTAATACAATTAGAGGTAATGATGGTAATCTTTGTGCCTTAGGATGCATTCCTAATGGAATAAAATAATTCATTAATAAACCCAAGTACAATGAATAAATCATACGGTCTTTAAAAATGTATTTATTACCCGTTAAAAATTGCAAAAACAATAAAACAAAGACGAGCAAAACCAGATTGATAACAAGATGCCGTTTGCCATAATATAAAAAAGAAAACAAGCACCCAGCCACTAAAGCAATCATAAAGCTTATTGGCACATAATGAAATAATGCAGGATAAAACTCATTAAAATCCATTGCATCTCTAGGAATATTTTTACTAATGGTTGTCAATTTATCTAGAGACATTTTACTTGGTAGTTCAAAATAAAAATTCTTAAATAATTGAAAATCATTCTCTGTCCATTCTACCCAATCTATAAAAGGTCCAAAGTAATACAAATTAAATGTAGGATTATCGAGTAAATGCAACATCGAATTGTATTTCTGATAATAGCTCCCCCATACCTTATCTTGACTATAAGCAATATGATTACTGATTTTAAATACAACAAAAACAATTACAATGAGCCCTACTTTCTTAATAATTATAAACTCACGATTCCATAATTTACTAAAGAAATGAGGCAATAAAAATATAGAAGCCAATATAAAAAAATGCGGACGAATGCAGATAGAACACACCATTAAGATGAACGACAACCAAAGCGATTTAGACTTAATGCTCCATGTACAATCTAAAGCATAATAAAGTCCAGCAAATCCACTAAAATAGGCGACAGTTGCAAAATTAAATCGCATAACAAAATTAATATACGCTCCCAGTATGACGATAACTATAATAAAACTACTAACTTTTAAATCATCCGATTTTATGCATTTCCATATCAATAACAAACTTGCAAAAAAATGCAAAGACAATAAGAGACATCCATACCAATTTATACTAGATTTTATTTGATACAACCATTGTAAAATCTGCCCAAAAAGATAATGAGTAAACAGACTGCCATATTCGGGTTGCCCAGAGTAATAACCACTAAAGGCGAGTTCCATACCAATATCATCATTAGTTTCGAAGCCCAATGGTAATATCAACAAGAGAAATAATAATATGACACTATAGATGAGTAATTTTATTTTCCTGTAAAAAAGTTGCGATCTTAACATATTAGTTTTTTATAATTGGAATAAGTAATCATTACAGGAATCGAGGTAAAAAATAAGGATACAAAGATTTTGAAAAGTGTCTTTTAATTCTCACTCTCCTAGTTGAACTTTTAACCTCATAGTAGAAAATTTTGAGTAAATTGGTTATACAGGATAAAAATGGCATGTAATTCCCGATAATCGGGAAAGGATTTTCAAATAAGCTTGTAAGTTATTGTTATACAGCGGATTTAATCAACCGATAATCGGATGAAAAACAGCGAGTTATTCCCTATAAACGCAAGTAAATTTGCCCTTGATGAGTAAGACCGAAAAGCAACTGAAGCTTATTTGTGGTAGAATTAGGAACCTCAGGGAGATAAAAGGTTTTTCTCAGGAGTATATGGCCCATAAGCTCAATATGAGTGTCAGTGCCTATTCGAGGATTGAACGCAGTGAAGTTTACTTAACGATTGAAAAATTGCTGCAGATAAGAGATTTGTTTGGTGTCGACTTAAAAACTATTTTGGATGGAGAGAATGCTCCTACTTCTCAAATTGTTCAAGAAGAGGATGTCAAGGATTCAGAATTATTTGATGCGTATCGACAACAAATCCAAATGCTCAAAGAACAAGTCGATTATCTAAAATCGATTATTGATAAAAAGAAATAATGCCAAACAGATTTCTTATCAATAGATAAAAAAAAGTGACGTTCTGAAAGTTTTTTTTACTATTTCAATTAAACGTCAATAAGTCACTTGACATAATAATTTATTTTTGAAAATTGCTGATTTATAAGGACAAATACAGTTAACATTTACTAATTATCGAGAACTATATCTAAAC
>JADLHV010000263.1 GCA_020848595.1 Bacteroidia bacterium | reverse complement strand
TATAGAATTTACATTTTCATATTTATTATCTGTGGGAACTTGATTACAACTAAACATCACAAGGGTAAAAACTATAAATCTATTCATATTATCGAGTGTTACTTTTATTCATCTCTTCGTCAACATGAAGGTGCCGGAGACAGGGCCGGCAGGGATATTTACTTGACCAATTAAATCAAGATTAGAGATAAAAATAACTATAAATATTTTAATTTTATTTTTCATATGATATTCCTCAATTAAGTAAATTTTTCAAGATCAAAAAACACTTATTTCCTTTAATTTATATTTTAACAGATTATGCTTATAATAGTAATACTCATCGGAATTCTTGAATTCATAAACTTTAATTCTTGAATTAAAAGCTTTTTTGGGTGGCTTATATGACCTCGAAACAAATATCATTAATGTGTCATTCTCAATCTTATAAAATAGGTTATAGTCATAAAACTCATAGTCGTTTATGTGATTGCCGCTTTGTAAATTAGAATCATTGGACAAATAGATTCTTTCATAACCAATAGCCCCCCCCACTGACAATGTTTTAAAATATAATTGTTTAGTATTTAATTCTACTTTGACTTTTTTCATTTTCAAATCTGAACCTGCTGTAACCCTTAATGCAAAAATGATTCTCTCATAAAGAATATATGCTATTAATATAAAAATCAGTAGAAAGATTATTAATCTAAATCTCTTCATTTTAAATGTTTTTTAAGCCAAATGCCCACCCTAGTAGGCTCATTCTATACTGATACTCAAGTTCGCCATAATATGGGTAAACCCATGCCCAAGGATCTGAACATCCCACATGAGCACCAAAATCTATATGTTGGGGGCGAAAAATATATAACCCTGAAACTATGTCAACTTTTTGAGTTGTTTGCAATTTCTTATCTCTAGAACTTTCTATATGTAAAGCACCGGCAAGCTGTTGAAATGTATTAAATGTTATTGAAATTCCTTTATACGTTCCACTGCAAGCATTATAACCAGCTAAAAAGTTGCCAGCAGATCTAGAAGTTACGTATTTACCATTTAACATAGATCCAACTTTCGCATATTTAACCTTAATATCAAATAATCCACCCGGAGAAGATTCCTTAGCAATTTGCATCCAATCCATACCCTTTGCCTTTTCGTGCATTTCCTTAATTATTGGGTCAAATGACGTTCCAAATTGAATTCTATAATATGTTGCAGCTTTTCCTGACACTGGATCAATAAATTCATCCCAATATTCAGTTTCACCCATTTTTTCAGCCCCAACTTTTGTTAAACTCATTTTTTCGGGATCAAAATCTTTTAAACTTTCATTTGAATGTTTATAAACTCCTCTATCTCCATCATTATAGACAGCAACAACCTTCCCGGCACTATCAGTGTGAGTAGATTCATTATCTCCATTTGGATCTATTAAATAGATTGGATTATTTCTAAAACATGAATATGAACCTAAAAATACTTTAAAGACTGGATCCACATTAAACCGCCTACCCAATCTACTTTCATACTGCCAAAACTCCGCTGTATTGGAATTACCTTCGCCTGACACCTCATCGTCTTTCTCCTGCCCATTGAATCCGTATCTGTAACTCTCCGTCCGCACATACCCTTTGCCCGGCATGGGTGCTCCAAATGCGTAATAAAGACTGAAATTGTTGTAAACTGCCTGGTAATAATCGATGACATTAGGTGTCGAGTAGGCCATATCGTCCACGGGCAGTTTTCGGTCTTGCACCGTGGCCAGGACATTGCCAAGATGATTGCTCAGCTCGTAATGTTTGTTGCCTCTATATTGATAATAGATGTTGCTAGTCATAGTCTTCATGGTCGCCGCTCCGGTATAGGTCCTGTCCGCCCAGGAACCATTGGATGAAGTTCCAAATTTAGTAAATTCCCTTTGTGAAAGCAAGACGTCTTCTTGTATCATGCCCAGCCTTTCTGAACCGTATATGGACCAGTCTGCAACTTCTAAATTTTCAATGTACGTATTGTTATAGACGGTTTATTTAGAATTAAAGCACTCAAAGCCTTGTAATTACTTAAAGTAGATTTTGAGACTAATTTACCATTTCGTTGCAATCGTCTACCTTTTAGTGTGTCTTGTAAATATTTTTCATACAATTCTTTAAGAGGTTTAATTGAGTTTGATTTTGTCATTTTAAGTGTTAATTTTGATTCGAAACTAGCCGATTAATGCGTAATTGCGAAGCACTATATAGGTCTTACTTCTATTGTTATTCCTTCAAAAGAACTATAACAGATTACAATACCTATGGAAGTATAATCCAGGAGCTTCAATATGCCCACATAGATGAAGGTGACACAGCGGAGTATAGGTTTGGGTTTAATAATCAGGAACAAGATGTTGAATTAGGAGAATTTTATACTTTTGAATACCGAATGCATGATTCAAGGTTAGGTAAATTTTTAAGTGTTGACCCGCTAAGCAATAATTACCCATGGAATAGTACATACGCATTTGCGGAAAATAGGATTATTGATGGGATTGATTTAGAAGGTAAGGAATATTATTATACAGCGGATGGTAAGCTTCACTCTCACAAAACTGCTTACTTGTCAAACAATATGCCAGTATCAATGTCTCTCGCTAATACTATAAGAATCGCATATAATATTACTCCTCTTAAATGGACTATACCAGGAGCCATAACGTTTAATTATAAATCTTTCCACTCAGGAACTATTGAAGAAAGAAATTCAATTTTAAGGACTATTTATAAAAAAGAGATCGGAGGGACAATGCCAAACATATTAGCAGCTATTAAAGATCAGGGATGGGGTGTTACAACTGGAGCTACAGCAAGTGACAAATCTTATATGAAGTTTTACACCAATGCGCTGTTGAATGGAGAATACTTATTAGACAATTATTACAATTTAGTAAATGTAATGTATCATGAGAGTTTACATTTTAATGGAACTGGCGATGATCCATTCTCTCATTATGAAATATTAAAATTGGAGGTTCTTCATAGCTCATATAATAATACTACGACTAATTTTAAAGATTATGAAAAGGAGACTGGACTGGATTATATCCAATTTATGGAGACAAGTTCTTCAGGCTTTTCTTCTTTTATTTCAGGATATGATAGTAAAGGAAATGCTATATTTTCTACTTCAAAAGATAAATACAACTTTGAATTTTATTATTTAAAATATTTGGAAAATGTTAAACATTTTAATGCAACTTTTAATCAGAATTATCAGGCAAAGTCAAAAGAGTCTTATTTACATCAGTAGTAGAAACTTATTGATTTTGTTTATTT
>JADLHV010000262.1 GCA_020848595.1 Bacteroidia bacterium | reverse complement strand
CTCTTAAAATTAAGAGTGGAGCAATGGCAAAAAACAGTAAAAAAGAAGATTGAAGAGGCGGCCAACCTATAATAAGAAGAGCGGCAGATATAAGACTGAAATGTATGGGTTTGAGTTTATTCATTTTTATTTCCTTCTAGAGCTATAACAAATTCACCTTTTGGCGCTTTTATTTTGAAATGTTGAAACACTTCTTCAAGTGTTCCGTTTATTGTTTCTTCGTAAAGTTTAGTAATTTCTCTACTTACAGAGACTTGTCTATCGGCTCCAAAGTATTCGATAAAATCTTCTAAGGTTCCTAATATTTTATAAGGACTTTCGTAAAACAACATCGTTCTAGTTTCATTTTTTAGCTGATCAAGTCGGGTTTTACGACCTTTTTTTACGGGCAAAAATCCTTCAAAACAAAATCGATCAGAAGGGAGTCCGCTTTTAACTAAAGCAGGCACAAATGCCGTCGCACCTGGTAAACATTCAATATCCAATTGATTTTTAAGACATTCACGAACAATTAAAAACCCAGGATCAGAAATACCTGGCGTACCGGCATCGGTAACTAAGCACATAATTTTACCGGCTTGTAATTGATTCAAAACATCTTTGTATTTATCATGTTCGTTATGCGCATGATAACTTTGCAATGGTTTATCAATTTCGTAAAGTTTAAGTAATTGACCAGTATTTCGAGTATCTTCAGCTAGAATTATATCACAAGATTTTAAAGCTTCGAGAGCTCTTAAAGTAATATCTTTCAGATTGCCAATAGGAGTTGGCACTAATATCAGTTTTCCGGGCATTATTCTTTTATTAAGTTGATATTAAATAATCCTTTCAATCCGAAAAGTAAAATACTCCAGAAAAGAACAGAGATAATTTGATATCGTATAATTTTTGTTTTATCGTGTTCAAAAGAAGCGCTAATAATGCATCCAACTGGAATACTAATAAGAATTGGACTTAGCATTGCAATACCAAAGAGTCCATAACTATTTTTGATTTTAATAAATTTTCGCAGTTTGTTATTGCTAAATTTAAATAAATGAAATTTTGAAAAATATTTTGATAAAGCAGCTCCAAGATAGGTAAAAATAAAGCAACCTAAAATGCCACCAGATGAAACAATGAGCATGTCCCAATACCAGGCTCTGGACGAAAATTTCAGTAAAGCAATTACAGAAATCAAGTATTTGACACCCGAAATTAAAAATAAGATAGCAATTTCTACAAACTCCTTCATTGTTCTGTGCGAATTTACCTTAAAATTAGTAACTTTAGACTATTACAAACATAAAAAAAGCCGTGTCAATAAAACACGGCTTTAATATGAAGTTTATTTAAAATTATTCTATAATAGTCATTTCGTTGACGATATGTGGAGCACCTCCAAATTTATCGATAAGCCATAATACATAGCGGATATCGACACTGATAGTACGTTTGTACTTTTGATCGAAATCAATATTACCACTCATTGCTTCCCAGTTGCCATCGAACGCAATACCGATTAAGTTACCGTCACCATCCATAACAGGACTTCCACTATTACCACCAGTAATATCATTATCTGATAAGAAAGCAACAGGTAATTTGCCGTTTTCCATTTTATAGCGACCATAATCTGCTTTCTTATATAAATCAATTAAACCTTGAGGTAAATCAAATTCATAATCACCTGGAATGTATTTTTCCATTACACCATCTAATGTAGTGATGTAATCGTAATGCACACCATCTTTTGGATTATACGAACGGATAGTGCCATAAGTAAGTCTTTGACAAGAGTTAGCATCTGGATAATAATAGCGATTAGGCGCCATTTCCATTAAACCTTTGATATATTTTCTTCCAAGAGCATTAGATTTAGAATAGAAATCTTCGATTTTAGTTTTAAAGTTAGCGTTATAATTATCTACATGAGATTTATAGAAAGCAAAAGCAGGGTCGCTTAAAAGTTTTTTGTAATTTGGCTTTTTCATGAAAGCTTCAATTTTTTCTTTAGAAGCAAATATACTTTTAGCAAAAACCATATCAGTGTATTTAGCGAAGATAATTTCTGCATTACCATTTTTAATTTTAGAAGCAAGTTTCTTAAAATCAGCAGTCCATTGATCAGATGGAATATTCTTGAAATACATCATTAACATACCCGCGAATATTTTTTTATCAGCAACGATAATTCTATCATTATAGCTAATGCTTGCTAATCTTTCGATATTAGTTTTGCATAAAACATTAATATTAGAATCGATACTAGAAAGCTCTTTCATTTTAGCTTCTTTGCTTAATTCTTTACTTGCTGCAACTTCAGCACGCTTTTTATATAAAGATTCTAAAGCAAATCCCATACTACTGTTTTGAATAATACCCGGAGCACCGATACATTCTCTCATATAAGTTGCTTGAAGCGAATAGGGTTTGTATTCGGTATAAGTTTGGTCAATATCATAAAGAAGTGTTTTATATTCATCTCTAGTAGAAGCCCATAAAGCAAAGGCTTTTTCTTCACCAGCTTTCTTTTCAAATACTTTATTACGTTTAAGTTGTTCAGCTTCACCATCAAAATATTTCCAGTAATTGGCAACACTTGCATAGCTAGAAGACAATAATAAACGAGTCGCATCATCTTGAATCATTTGTTCTTTCCATGCTTTTAATCTAATAGCACGTAAATTAACAATGTTAGGGTCAACAATATCGGTAGCTAAGGCAATACCTTGAGAAAACTCATAGCGATTAGTTCTACCAGGGAAACCTATAATCATAGCAAAATCGCCTTCTTTGAAACCTTTTAATGAAACAGAAAGGTGTTTTAGAGGCTTATAAGGAACGTTAGTAGCATTGTATTTAGCTGGTTTATTATCGTTGCCAACATATACTCTAAACATACTGAAATCACCAGTATGTCTTGGCCACATCCAATTATCAGTTTCTCCACCAAATTTACCAATGTTTTGAGGCGGTGTACCAACTAAACGAATATCAGTAAATTTCTCCATTACAAATAAGTAATAGGCATTACCTTTAAACATTTCGCGGCTAGTAGCTTCAAAATGGGTTCCCTCAGTTGCTTTAGTTTCAAGATCTTTAAATATTTCGCGAAGTTTTTTAGCTCTATCTTTTTCTTCAACGCCTTTAATTTGTGCTAACACTTGGTCAGTAATATCATCGACACGAACCACTCTAGTAACAGACATAGACGAATGTGGAACCTTTTCGGCACCTTTGTCTTTAGCCCAGAAACCATTATCAAGAATATTGTCGGCTGTAGTACTTAAGCCAGCTATAGCATCGTATCCACAATGGTGATTGGTTAAAACTAAACCTTCTGAGGAAACAAACTCTCCAGTACAACCATTGTTAAACCAGATACTAGCATCCTTTAAACTCGAGTTATTGATGCTATACAATTGCTCTTTGGTAAGTCGAAGACCTTTAGCCTCCATGTCTTTGAAGTTCATTTTGTCTAACATCGACAACAACCACATACCTTCGTCGGCTTTGGCTACTTGTGTCATCATTATGATGCTTAAAGTGAACAGTGCGAATATTCTTTTCATATAAATTTTGGATATTATAAAGTGCCGCGAATTACCGACATTTGACTTGCATTAGCAAATGACATTCGTTGAAATTACTACTTTTTACCTTAAGATTGTTTTCGCTTGTGTTTTTAGTTCTAATTACCTATATTTGTAACTGTGAGTTTTTTACGTCATATTTTAGGCTTGATTTTGACTAGTATTTTCTCTTTTTTATGTTTTAGTCAAACTGCTGCCTATGCCTCAAATTTTCAAGGAAATTCTGTAAATATTTCTAATTCAGTAGAAATTGTTTCTGTTTCAGATGAATTAACTCAAATAGATTCTTGTATTTGCATTTCTAATGACCGTTTAATTATGGTCACTAAATCTTTACCTCAAATTAGAGACACGCAATTCATTAAAAATTGTTCATTATTTACTCCGAATTTTAAATTGGATTCGCTTAAACAACAATATCCTTCAATAGCATTTGTCAACTTCGATAAATATAATGTAGGTCAAACGCATAAAATTAATTCTGATAATGATTCTGGCTTTCTAAATTATTTTAATCATTGGTATTGGTATGCTCTATTGGCGTTATTGTTATTTGTATTATTATTTAATCGATTCCTTCTAAATTTTGCTCGTCAGAGTACAAATTTTCCTCATAAATAGTTAAATTCTTCAGTGAATACACGAATTATAGTTGAATAAATCGGTGGAATTTAAAGGCTCAAAAAAAGACGAATCAATAACTTACCTTTGCATCAGGCAATCGGCTTGTCGCTCTGTAATAGGAGAGGAAAGTCCGGGCAACATAGGGTACCATACCGTTTGAAAGGACGGGCAATATAAAGAAATGCATATTGACAGATAGTGTCGCAGAAAATTACCGCCTACTTAGTGCTTGCACTTAATAGGTAAGGGTGAAAATGTGGGGTAAGAGCCTACATCGTTTGTCAGTAATGGCAGATGGGGATAAACCTTGTGGGTTGTAAGGCCAAATATACCGGGGTATGAGGATCACCCGTCCGAGCAGGAGCTTGTCTCCCGACCCCGGAGGGTAGGCTGCTTAGATAAATGACAAGCATTCGCTTCGGCGGATACAGAACCTGGCTTACAGATTGCCTAAATTGTATTAAAAAAGGGAACCAATTGGCTCCCTTTTTTTTAATTCTTTTTTAACCAAGCCTTCATTATTGGGTCGTCGGCATTGTCTAAACTTAATAGTAAATTGTATTTTGGATTCTTTTCTAACTCAAGTTCAATCGTGCGAATTAATCCTGCTCTGCTTATTAAGATGCTATATGGTCCTTGAAGGTTTTTAAACATTTCGTCTAAGCTACCTTTAATACGAACATTATTAATGGCCAGTAATTCGTCGCCAACTTGCAAACCCTTATTCCATGCAGGTGAATTGATTTCTACATTTCTAACGAAAAGACGTTCGTTTTTAATTTCAGTGTTAATGCCTAGATAGTCGATAGCACCTTTGTTTTTATCGCTTAAAGAACAAGCCGCTTTTTTTAATGTAGTTACAATAGCATCCAATGTTTGTTCATCGTTTATGCCTTCTGCCCAAGTTCTAAACCCTAATTTTTTACCCGCTACCTCATCAATCGCTTGATAAAATTCATCATCGGTAAATCCACGCCCTTGTTTAATATAATAGGTTTTATAAAGATAACGCATCAGATGGTCTAAGCCATTTTTACCTTTTGTAGCAGATAGTAATTCGATATCTAATAAAGCCGCTAAAGTCTGCCCTTTTAAATAGTATGAAATATTGTTATTAGTACTGTGTTCTGTCGTACGGTATTCTTTAATCCACGAATCAAAAGACGCTTCATGCATGCTTTGTATTTTGCCTCCGTTGCGATTAAGTGTAGCACTGAAGTTTGAAGCTAATGATTTTAAAAAGTCGGGTTCTGATGTATAACCAGCTCTGTATAGTGCCAACTCATCGTAATAACTTGTAATACCTTCTGCAACCCAAAGTAAATTGGTGTGATTTTCTTTGCTATAATCGAATGGTCCAAGAGCAAATGGTCGAATGCGTTTAACATTCCATAAATGAAAATACTCGTGAGCACAGAGTCCTAAAAAGGCTTTGTAACGATCGGGATTTGAATAATTGAATCGCGGTATTTGTACAACACAACTGTTTGCATGTTCTAATCCACCTCCACCTTCTTCAACATGATGGATGATAAAAAGATATTCTTTGCAAGGATGTTCTCCAATAATAGAATACATGGTATTGCAAATTTTTTCTAAATCGGCTTTGAATTTAACCTTATCGCAGTTGTTTCTTCCAACAAGAGCAGCTCTATGTGGAACACCTGCAACTTCAAATTGAATCTCTTCGTGAGTGCCGATTTCTATTGGAGAATCCACCAATTCGTCATAAGAGTTGTATTCAAATGTATTATTCCCTAAGGGTTTTAATGTTGTAGATAAACGTGTCCATTGAGATGGAAAGTTAAAACTAATTTGACCAGTTTGATTATGGCCATCAACTAGCATTAAACAACTGGTGAGAAGTAAAAAGGCATGGTCTTCATCGATGTAAGAAGTACGCACCGATTGCTCAAAACAATAAATAGGGTAAGAGATGATAATTGATTTGCTACCTGAAGGAACATCGTAAGTCCAGGTATTTTTATCACTCTTTTTTAAAATTAATGTTCCTTTATCCGAAAGACAACTAACGCGGTCGATGTTCTTTTCAAATTCTCTAATCATGTAACTGCCGGGAGTCCAAACAGGCATCTTTAAATTCAATTGTGTTGATTTGAAATCCTTGATTTCGAGATTGATTTGTGCATAATGCGAATTTGGTTGCGCAATACTTAGAGTGTAGTTCACGCTAATAGCGTTTGATTCAGAATAGATCATGATACTTAAAAAAAGGACGATTAGTCTCATGTCTGCAAATATGATTCAAATAGCAAGTTTAAACAAGTGCTTAAAATTGAATTAAATAAAAATAGCCCGCAATTTGCGGGCTATAGTCTCTAGTTTGTGTATTTGTATTTGTGTGTGTGCTATTTAATGTCCTAATTCTATGCGTTAAATCCAATAATGAATAATGCACAAAATAATGAAGCTACCGCAAGGTATTTCACAATTGTATCGGCTGTGGTCGACGAAATTAGGAAGGGTTTATGTGTTTGTATATGACTAGATGGTCGGTATATCGTATAATCAGTTGGGAAAGAATGGTATTGTCCTTTTAATGGAAATTCTAATCCTTGGGCTACGCTGAAATTGTTAACTTTTCTCATCTCGTTTATTGGTGTAAATTTTAAATTAAGAGACCTGAAATTGTGAGATTTTATACCTAAAATGTATTAATACTCATTATTAACAGTGACCCTATACCCAAATATAAGGAGGGAAATTTAAGTCCAAAATAAATTTTAAAAATATTGAGGAATTAATCATAAATATCTAATAATTAGATTAATAAAAAATAATCTTATCGTTTTGTTTACGGTAATTTTTGCCTTGTCTTTTACTGCTTGTTCTAAATTTAAGCATTTTTTATGTCAAAATGAATTTATCACTCTATAATGTTTTAATGGATGCGATTAATGTAAAACTAAATATGGTTTTTAAGTGCTGCCGCTGCAATTGAAATATACTAATACTTGATTTTGTTTTTTGATAATGATGAATCTGAGTTACAAAAATTGATTGAATTAAATAGGATAGATGTCCATTATAGGAAATTATTAATTTTGTTCATTTTCATCCACCTTATTTACCTAGTTGAAAATGGATAGGATGTATAAATTGTAAATAAAAGAGGCGAATGAATAAGATTGTTCTTTAATCATGAATTATTTTAAATAAACATACTAACGAAATTAGAAAGATAGAACAAGTATATAATTTTATAAAATATCATACATTTAAATAAATGCATAATTTTAAGAGATAAATAGGCGAATAGAGGAGGTGATTCTCGATGATTGGAGGATAGTGTAGGATTTAAAATACAGAAATTAAGAAGTTAATTTCAATTTTTTATCATTGATTATCAATCTTATACAAAAAAAAATACCATTTGTTTCAGAAAAAATGAAATTCAATTAATAGTTTTTTATATTTGGATATAAGGTGTTAAAACAATTTAAGTATTAATACACTTTGGGTAATAAAACTTAAGAAAAAACGAATAAAAATAAACATAGATAACATGGATAACCTAACCGCCACCCCAGCAAAAAAGAGTAAAAAGAGTTTTTATCTTACTGAGATATTAATGCTTAAATCAATCATCGTGTTATTGATTTTAACCTTTTTTCTTTTAAACGAGATGCAAGCATCCAATCATGAAATTAAACCATTGAAAGACGATAGCAGTATTATGACGTGTTCAATGGATAGTCATCATTATTAACAAATTAGGTTTTAAATAACCTATTTAAAAGATACACACACACAAATACACAAAACCTAGAGTTATAGCCTGCCAAATTTTGGCAGGCTATTTTATTATCCAATGAATTTGTTTCGTTTTCATCCAATTGAGACTATTTTTAAAGATATTTTTTCAAATTTTGCTCAATAAGTTCATATTTTATTATGTTTGCAGCGCTAAAATAAAACACATTTGTTCTATGAATATAAACCTACCGGCATTTATCGGTATCATGCTCGTTCTTAGTCTAGCTCTTACTATATTTTGTTTTTTCAGAGCTTCAGGAAATTCAATTAAAGCACTTGTTGTTATACTTTGTTTTGTTGTTATTCAAGGGATATTAGGCCTATCAAATTTTTACACTCAATTTGATACGCATCCTATGAGATTCCCCTTATTAGTACTACCATCATTGTTGAGTATATTAGTTTTTTATCTGCTACCAAGAAGTCGGAAATTTTTAGATGAGCTAGATCCAGGATGGTTAACATTCCTGCACATTATCCGGTTTCCAATTGAGTTAGTACTGTATTGGTTATTTTTATATGAACTAGTGCCAGAGATTATGACTTTCGAAGGCCGTAATTTTGATATTATTTCTGGATTAAGCGCACCCTTTATTGCCTATTGGGCTTATATTAAAAAGAAGCTTGAACGTAAATATATAATAATATGGAATCTGATTTGTTTAGCTCTGTTATTGAATATAGTTTTCAATGCTATTTTAAGTGCGCCAGGTCCATTCCAACAATTTGAATTCGGACAACCCAATATTGGCATATTTTATTTTCCTTTTGTTTGGTTGCCTTCTGTTATTGTACCTCTTGTTTTGCTTTCTCATATCGCATGTTTACGATATCATATTTCAAACAAAAATATAAAAATCTAAGCCTTTATTTTCTTAATGTTCTTTTAACAATTAATTCGGCAGCCCTTTGACTTGCACCAGGAGCGCCAACTTTAATTCTCAAAGCGGCATAAGATTTTAACATAGCTTCTCTATCTGGTCCATCTAATATTTTCTTTAGCTCCCTAGCAGTGTTTTCAGGAGTAAAATCGCCTTGAATAAGTTCGCTAACCAGTTTTCTATCCATAATTAAGTTCACTAATGATATATATTTAACTTTAATGACCAGTTTACCAATTTGATAACTCAAATTACTGAATCTATAACAAACCACTTGAGGGCAATTTAATAAAGCTGTTTCTAAAGTAGCAGTACCACTACATACTAAGGCAGCGTGAGCATGATTTAAAACATCATAAGTTTGACCTTTAATGAGGCGAACATCATAATTGGATAAATATGATTTATATATATCATCACTAATATGATTAGCTCCAGCAAGAACAAATTCGTAATCTTTAAATTTGTCACGAGTAGCTAACATGGTTGGTAAAACATGTTTTAATTCGCTCATTCTGCTTCCAGGTAAGAGAGCAATATAAGGTTTATTTAAACCATGTTTAGCTTTAAAGTCATTATCGAAAGGATACGATTCTATGGCGTCGCATAATGGATTGCCGATATAATCAGGTTTTACACCGTAAGACTTATAGAAATCAGTTTCAAAAGGCAGAATAGAATAAAGGTAATCGATATCTCTTCTAATTTTGAGGGCCCTTTTGGTATTCCATGCCCAAACTTTAGGCGAGATATAATAATGCGTTGGGATTTTGTGATTCTTAGCAAAAGTTGCAATTTTAAGATTAAATCCAGGGTAATCGATAAGAATTAAGGCATCCGGTTTAAATTCAAGAATATCTTGTTTACAGAATTTCAAGAATTTAAAGATTTTTCTAATATTTAAAATCACATCACTGAGACCCATGAAAGCAGTTTCATTGTAATGCATGACACGATGACCGCCTTGAGCAAACATCAGATCACCACCCCAAAAGCGAAATTCAGCATGAGGGTCGGTGTTCAAAATATTTTTCATCAAATTAGCGCCATGCAGGTCACCACTCGCTTCACCTGCTATTAAATAATATCGCATTATTGTGCAAATTAAACTTAAAATTTACGTAATCGGTTGCTAAAAATGACTTAATTTTGCAAAAATTTTTATTTGAAAATGAAAGAAGTATATATCGTTTCCGCAGTAAGAACCGCCATGGGTAGTTTTATGGGCTCATTGTCTTCAATACCAGCGACCAAATTAGGAGCTGCAGCCATAAAAGGTGCATTGGATAAAGTTTCCTTGAATCCTGAAGAAGTGCAAGAAGTTTATTTCGGAAGTGTTTTACAAGCTGGTTTAGGTCAAGCTCCCGCTCGTCAGGCTGCTATGTTTGCAGGTTTACCTAACACAGTTCAGTGTACTACCATCAATAAGGTATGTGCAAGTGGAATGAAGTCAATAAGTTTAGCGGCTCAACAAATCATGTTAGGAATGGCAGATGTTGTAGTGGCTGGAGGAATGGAAAATATGAGTTTAGTGCCACATTACTTAATGGGTAGTAGAAGTGGATATAAATATGGCAATGTCAATATGATTGATGGATTGTCAAATGATGGACTTCAAGATGTTTATAATCAACAAGTCATGGGTTGGTGCGCTGACCTATGTGCAAAAGAATACGAATTTTCTCGCGAAGCTCAGGATGAATTTGCCATTAATTCATATAAAAAAGCAGCATTAGCGTGGGCAGAAGGTAAGTTTGATAATGAGATAGTACCAGTAGAATTGAAAGATAGAAAAGGCAATATCACTCATTTCAACCATGATGAAGAATATAAGAATGTGTTCTTCGATAAGATTCCTGGATTAAAACCTGCATTTAATAAAGATGGAACAGTAACTGCGGCCAATGCATCAACTTTGAATGATGGCGCTGCTGCACTTGTATTAATGAGTAAAGAAAAAATGGAAGCATTAGGTTTGAAACCAATTGCTAAAATAAGAGGATTTGCAGATGCAGAACACGCTCCAGAATGGTTCACAACTGCACCATCTAAAGCAATGCCGAAAGCCGCATCAAATGCTGGACTTAGCATGGAAGATATCGAATACTTCGAGTTTAATGAAGCTTTCTCAGTAGTAGGATTAGTGAATACTCAATTATTAAATTTAAATCCTGATAAAGTCAATGTTAACGGTGGAGCCGTAGCACTTGGACATCCACTAGGAGCAAGTGGTGCTAGAATTATTGTAACACTTATAAATGTTCTAGCTCAAAATAATGCTAAAATTGGAGGCGCTGCTATTTGTAATGGTGGTGGTGGAGCTAGTGCAATGGTGATAGAATTAGTTTAATGTTGAATTACACAATATTTGGTACGGTTTTGTATTTATGATACATATGGGTGCTACTAGATTGTGTTTTGTTTTATTCTGTTTCAATTTCGTAAGTCTTAAAGCGGCCGATCCAAATCCGCAATTAAAACTTTATGCCGATAGTCTCAGATATTCTCCTATCGAATCTGTTCGTCAAAAGTATAACGATTCGTTTATTGTCTTAATTAAATCATTAGCCGAAGAAGACAGTGGTTATGATATGAATCTCGATTCTATCTCTACTATTGTTTCGGTATTGAATTCAGAAGATGGTAAAATGAAAGTTATTTCTTGGGTATTTGTGACAGATTTAGAACAATATCAAAATCATTGTTTAGTATTATACCGATCTAAAATAGGGAAACCTCATAAATCTTATTGGTTAAAAGATTTTATAGAACCTCAATCGGATTCATTATACGAAGATTTTACAGTTGATTTTTGGCCGGGGGCCTTGTATTATCAGATGTATGAATTCAAGAAAAAAGGAAAAACGTATTACTGTTTGTTAGGATTAGATGGTAAAAATTCATTTAGTAATAGGAAAGTCATTGAAGTATTTTGGGTAGATAAAGAAGAAGAATTACACATTGGCGCGCCCGTTTTTTATTCAAGTGAGCGAGATTATACGCCTCAATACAGAGTGTTTTTCGAATATGCTAATGAATCTACCATGATATTGCGATTTGAAAAGACAGATAAATTAATTACGTTTTCGAATCTTGTTCCAAGTAATCCAGAGAAGATGGGAATGTATCAGTATTATATTCCAGATGGTCGCATTGATTTTTATAAACTGAAAAGAAAAGGCAAATGGATTCGATATACAAGTCTCGAAGAATTCAATTTTCCAGGTAACGAATAAATTTTATTTTCTCTGCGCAAATGATTAAACTTGTATGTCGTATGTATAAAGTGATTGTTGCATTAGCCCTATTAATTGTTTGCACTTCTGCAAATACTGACTTTGGATTTAAAGTGGCCAAAGTGAAATATAAAGGTGGAGGCGATTGGTATGCCAATAAAACAGCTTTGCCTAACTTGGCTAATTTTTCAAATAAGAATATTAAAACGTCTATCAATCCAGTCGATGCTGTGGTAGAAGTGGGCTCACCAGAAATCTTTAATTATCCATGGATTTATCTTACGGGGCATGGAAACATTGTTTTTTCGGATGCTGAAGCCAACAATTTAAGAAAATACCTTATGGCAGGTGGATTTTTACATATCGATGATAATTATGGGTTAAAGCCCTTTATTATTCCTCAAATGAAGAAAGTTTTTCCTGAATTAGATTTTATAGAATTACCTTTTTCTCATCCTATTTATCATCAAACGTATAATTTTAGTAAAGGACTTCCGAAAGTTCATGAGCATGAAGGTAAATCTCCACAAGGTTTTGGACTTATATACGAAGGTAAATTAGTTTGTTTTTTCTCTTATGAATGCGATTTAGGAAATGGTTGGGAAGACCAATCTGTTTACAATGATCCAGAAGAAAAAAGACAAGAAGCACTTAAGATGGGTGCCAATATACTTCAATACGCCTTTAATAGATAAATTGGATTGATGAAGAAATTGGTTGTTATCTATAATCCGTTTTCTGGCAGAAAAAAGATCAAAGATTTACCTAAGTTAATTGAACGGCATATCGACCATTCTATTTTTGATGTAATAATTTGGCCCACCGAAAAAGCCGATGATGTTATTTTATTGACAGAACGTGCGATTAAAGAAAAAGCAGATATCGTTATGGGCGCTGGTGGCGATGGTACCATTAATCAAATTGCTTCTCGATTAGTTAATACAGGCATTGCGTTAGGAGTTATTCCATTAGGTTCTGGAAATGGATTTGCACGTCACTTTAAAATGCCTTTAGATACAGCTCTAGCCATTTCCGAAATTGGTCATTATATTGAAAGAGAAATTGATACTGTATGGCTTAATCGGCATTGTATGATTAATATAGGTGGATTGGGATTCGATGCTCATATTAGTTCGGCATTTGCTAATAAAAAGAAAAGAGGATTAGAAGGTTACATAAAAACTATTACAACAAATCTTAATTATAAAAGTCGTTTCTATCAAATTTATAAAAATGGTAAACGTATTTGGGAAGGAAAAGCTTTTATGATAGCTGTAGCCAATGCAACACAATGGGGAAATAATGTCATGGTGCACCCTGGCGCTTTGCCAGATGATGGTGAATTTAATGTGGTAATATTAAAGAGTTTCTCGGCTCTCGATTTTCCTAATATTGTTAGAAGCTTGATTCAAGGAAAACTGCATAAGAACAAAAATAGTGAAGTATTTGTAGGTTCCGATTTTTTAATACGTCGCGAAGAAGAAGGCCCGGTGCACGTTGATGGTGAACCGCTTTGGTTAGGTAAAGAAATAAGTGTTAATATTGAACCATCAAGTTTGAAAATACTTTGCCATGAGTAAGAAAATAAAACGCAATTTAGATGGAATGGTGTATAGCACCGATTCGGACTTTGAATTTGAGTCGGAATCAGAGGATATTGAAACCCTTGAGCCTAAATTTCAAAAACTTAATATCCGATTAGAAACCAAACAACGTGGTGGTAAAAAAGCTGTCTTAATTAAAGGATACATCGGGAAATTAGAGGATTTAGAACTCTTAGCGAAACAATTGAAAAACCATTGTGGAACGGGAGGAAGTATCGTTGAAGGTGAGATTCTTATTCAAGGAGATAATGTTAAAAAAGTGAAAGACTTTCTTGTCTCTAAAGGATATAAGACCAATAATATCTAATTGAATTTGTCGAGCTTTTTTAAAGGTATATTATCTAATTTTTTCTCTAAGTCGATGATTGCGTTCATTGGCTTAATCACCGTTATTTTAGTCTCGCGTTATCTCGGTCCTGAAGGTAGAGGGCAAATTGGATTATTTATGTCTTCTGTTGCATTTTTGCAATTGTTTTGTGATTTCGGCAATAGCTCTGCAATTATTAATTTGTCGTATAAACATTCTAAAAGGGTGCTTTGGTTAAGTAGTTTGATTTGGATTGTTTTTGTGTGTTTGTTGAGTTTTCCTATCTTATTGTCTATTGATAACTTGCCTTTTAAATGGTTGATTCCATTTGCGGCTTTGTTTTATTCAATAATTAACTTACACCATTTATTATTAATGGGTAATCAAGAAGTTCATAAAAGAAATATCAGTTTATTGGTTGTTCCAATTGTTTTGCTTTTTGGATTCTTTGTATTGAGTCAAACAATTTCAATAAATGAATCTAATTACATCATCGCTTTGTTTTTTGCTTTGTTATTAAGTATTGGCTTATCTTATAGTTTCGTGAAGAAGATGCTCAAGCATAACAATGAAATCTTTGTATTTGAATCAGAAATATTAAAAAAGGGTTTCTGGGTTCAAAGTGCTCAAGCTGTACAATTTTTAAATTATAGATTGAACTTCTTCTTAGTTTCTTTTTTTATTGGGAATGCTGCTTTGGGTATATACAATAATGCCGTAATTTTATGTGAGGCACTTTGGATATTAGGACATAGTATTGCCCAAATGCAACACATGAAAATATTGAATACACATGGTGCTGATAATCATTTTAGCGGTACTCATAAGATGGCAGCTTATAATTTTTATGGTACAACGGTGCTCTTCCTAATTCTATTTTTATTGCCTGTTCAGTTCTGGACAGTATTATTTGGACCAGAATTTTATCTCATACCTCAATTGTTTATAGTTTTATCTTTTGGTGTAATAGCCTTTAGTATTTCTAATATTATTAATCATAGTTTACATGCTGCGGATCAATTTAAAACAATATTATTGTGTAACAGCATAGGTTTAGTAATTGGTGGTTCGTCGGCTTTATTATTGATTCCTAATTATGGAATAGAAGGAGCAGCTTTGTCTTGGAGCATCGGACTAACAGCTTCTATGTTAGTGTATATCATTGCTTATGTACTTCTAAACAAGAAGGTTGTCCAATGGAAGCCTTACTTATTTTCTATGATAATAGCAATAATTGCAGCATCTTTATTGGTTTATCTGTCTAATTACTATATGAACCATCAAATGCCCAATTTGTACTTATATCCAATACCCAAATTACCTATGTTAATGAGTGTATTTTTAATCAGTTGTTTTGGGGTTTATTTTCTATTTGTTACACTGTTCAAAAAACTAATTAATTAGTCGGTTCTGATTTATTGAATTTTCAAGTCAAAACCTTAAGTTTGCCTTTATGTTTTTACGTTACAAGTTGTTGTTTTTTCTTCTAGCACTTTCGTTTTCTACTTTTGCACAAGACGGTGGTTTAAAAGGGTTTATAAGAGATGAAGTATCTGGTGTAGAGGTAGATTATGCAACAATATTAGCAAAAGGGACCGAACGTTCTTCTAACTCAAATACTGAAGGATATTATATTATTAATGAATTGAAAGCTGGTACTTATACTTTTATAGTATCTTCATTCGGCTATATTAATGATACTTTTAAGTTTACTATTAAAGCTGGAGAAATATCTGTTAAAAATATTTATTTAAAGCCTGATGTAAAAACATTTGAGGATTCAAAAATTACGGCTGTTAAAAAACGCAAAAAGGAAGACATAGAAATTGGAAATACTAAAATTAAACCGGCACATGTTTTTAAGATTCCAACAGTAGGAGGGACGCCTGATTTAGTACAATATTTACAAATTTTACCTGGGGTAGTATTTAGTGGCGATCAAGGTGGGCAACTCTATATTAGAGGTGGTAGTCCGGTTATGAATAAAATTATGCTCGATGGCATGACTATTTATAATCCATTTCACTCCATCGGTTTATTTTCAATATTTGATGCTGATTTAATGAAGTCAGCAGATGTATATTCAGCAGGATTTGGTGCCGAATTTGGTGGAAGGGTGTCTGCAATAGTTGATGTTAAAACGCGTGATGGTAACAGAAATCGCTTAGCTGGTAATTTCTCAGCAAGCCCTTTTGTAGGAAAAATATCTTTAGAAGGTCCACTGAAAAAATTTATACCTGGTAGAGGTAATTCCAGTTTTATTTTCTCTTTGCGTAATTCTTACCTCGACAGGAGTTCAAAATTGTTTTATCAATATGCTAACCCTGAAAATCTTCCATATAATTTTAATGACGTTTATGGGAAAGTAACTTTTAACTCATCGAATGGAAGTAATATCCGATTATTTGGATTTAACTTTAGAGATAATGTCAATTTTACAGGTTCTACAAGTTATGCTTGGAAACAATCTGGATTAGGCGCAAGATTTACCTTGATACCGGAAGGAAAGCAATCTAAAATTGATGGTTTTGTTACGTATTCGGATTATAATATCGAACAAAAGGAAGTCGACCTAAGGCCTAGATCTAGTTCTATTTCAGGCTTAAATATGGGGGTTAATGCTCAAGCCTACAATAAAAAAGATGAAATAAAATACGGCTTCGAAATCAATGGTTTCAGTACCTTATTTAATATTTTTAATTCTAATAGTCGTTATATTACTCAGGAACAATTTACCACCGAAATAAGTGGATTTGCTTTATATAAATGGGTTAGAAAACGATTTGCTCTAGAAACAGGAATGCGTGTTCAGTACTATGCTTCTCTTGGAAATACGTCTTTAGAGCCTCGTGTAAATGGAAAGTATTTAATTAATAGTCGACTCACAGTAAAAGGTGGAGTAGGTAAATACTCACAAAATCTACTTTCTGCCTTTAGCGACCGCGATGTCGTCAACTTGTTTTACGGTTTTTTAAGTGGTCCAGATAATCTACAAAAGAATTTCGATGGTGCTCCTGTAACAACGCGACTTCAATTGGCTCGCCATGCTGTATTGGGAATGGATTACGATATTGGTAGAAAGAAATATGCTGAAATTGGAATTGAAGGATTTTATAAATCGTTTGACCAGATTACAAATATAAATCGCGATAAACTATTTGATGATGATGGTGATTATTCTGTATTTGATGAAAGTTTAAAAAAGGATTTTATCATCGAAAAAGGAAATGCCTATGGTGGCGATATTCGTTTCAAATTCGATAATACTAAAAGACTGTTTATTTGGGCGGTGTATTCTTTAACTTTTGTTACTCGTACGGATGGAGTAAATAGTTATAACCCACATTGGGATAGAAGACATAATGCTAACTTTGTTATTGATTATGTGTTTGATAAAAAGAATCGATTATCGGCTAATTTACGTTGGAATTTTGGCTCAGGATTCCCTTTTACTCAAACTCAAGGCTTTTACGAGAAATTTGATTTCCAAAATGGTCCAAGTACTAATTTCTTACAAGGAAATGGTACTTTAGGAATTTTATATGGAGATGTTAATGGTGGACGTTTACCTACCTATCATCGCTTAGATGCTTCTGTTCGCTATAATTTTAAAGAGAAAAAAGGAAGTAAAAGTTGGCTTGTACTATCAGTGACCAATATCTATAATCGCGCAAATATTTTCTACTTCGATAGGGTAAATTACAAACGCGTTAATCAATTGCCTATTATGCCTTCTATTAGTTACAATTTGTCTTTCTAATTTATTAGACTTCTTCTATTGAAAACTCTTTAGAGAATTTTAATTATAAAACTTGAGTTAGACCCTTGCAGCTGTTATCAAGCCATTTTATATAATCATCAAATTCTTCTATTTCGTAGAAATTAATTTTACCAATATGTTGACCTACCTGTAATTCTTGATTGAATACCAGAAATTTGTCATTTAAATAGGAGGTAATAATGAGTTGTGCCGTTTCACCTTCCGGTACATTTTCAAATTCAATTCGACCACTTTTTATATTTCTTACTCGAACTATTGATTTGGTATTTGAAAGGTATAAATAGGCATTGACTTTAAATCCTTCTGGAATATCAACTTCATAATTAATTTTGGGTATTAGTTTTGATTTCTTCCATCTTAAATTCATATAAGGTTGACAATCTAAATTCAACCACCCTGTTGAAACCGTAAAAAACAAAGGAATATTAATATTGTTATAATCGCTAACTGGAATATAAGACTTTACACTATCAATAGAACCTCTACTCATTGCATAGGCATATTGGTTCTTAGTAAAACAGGTAAATCCAAATATGGTCATTCTACTATTGATATTGAAATCTGGCATTTTTGCTAATTGTGGCGCTAATTGTTCATTAAAGGTCATGCAAGCGCTTAATGCAGGACCAACTTCATTTCCGCACGACCTAAGTCCTTTAATTTTTCTATTATCTGTTGTGAAATGATTCTCCCACGAACTGTCTAACAATTGTAACATATCCGACTTTTCAAATCGATAATTTTTGTAAAAAAATGGGTCAAATACTTTCTCATATTTATGATCTGTTACAACTATAATAGGACTAGGCGTTCTTCCATTAACGTCTAATTCCCAATTTATAGTATTCGTGTTATTTCTTTGCCCATAGTACAAATCAAAGCGTTGATCTACTTCTTTCTTTAATCTAATACCAACATCATAGCCCGTTCGAATTTGCAGTGTATCTTTAGCTTGAGTCAATTGTAAATGAAACATTCCAGCTGTTTCGAGAAAATCGCCATTGCAATTGGTGCTTAAATCTTCACGAATACAACTGCTTAAATTCAAACATTCTTTGATGGCTACACAAACTTCTCCTTTTACAACTTGTCCTTTAGCGTTGACAATGCCCTGTCCTTCAAAAAAGAATTTACTACCGAATTTCGTAATTATGGTAGTATCCATAAAGGCATCAATGATAAAAGTATCAGCTTGAATAGATTGTATTTTTTGTAATCGGTCTAAATCTCCCTTTAAATGAATATCTTTTTTGGAAAGATGATTATTACTTTGAGAGGATGTGATTGGAGTAGTAGTTAGATTGATGCTATCAAATAAAGATTTTTCTGTTTCTATAGATACGGATTCGATACTTTGATTAATAGAATCAACTTCAATATTAGAAGGACTCAATGACGTATTTAGAGCACTATCGATATTGTTTTGGGTACTTGAACTCGAAGTATCTTTAAACGAATTCTGTATAGCGATGGTGCCAATAAAGATGCCAATAACAGCCATTGCCGCAAAACTCAATTTCTTCAAAGTAGATTTGATATTGAACTTATTATTCGATTGAGGTAAATTATCCAAAGGGTCGTTTGGATTTAAAAGCGGTTGTTCATTGCGCGCTTTGTTAAATAAGTTGTCTAAAAATTCGTTATCTTTCATGGATTTAAAAATGAGTTGTTTCCTTGGATAGATATAATCTAAGAGATTCTCTAGCCCTAGATAAATGCGTCTTAACTGTATTGACAGGCATTTTTTTCAATTCAGCTATTTCTTGCAATTTGAAACCAGAT
>JADLHV010000261.1 GCA_020848595.1 Bacteroidia bacterium | reverse complement strand
GGAGCGACGATTGTTTGTTATTTCTAACTCCAATCATAAAAACTCTAACTTCAGCTAAATTTGGGTTTCCTTTTACCTTTATTTTCTTATCTCCATCATCTTCTTCGTAGGCTTTAATAATATTTACTCCCGATTGTGGGTCGGACATTAATTGATTTCGTTTGAGCTTTATGTCAGTAAATTGAGATAGTTGTATATCAATATTATTTGCAGAAGGCCATACTATATATTGATCATTCTCAATATCTTTATTATAATATCCAGGGCTTGTAACTTTTAAAGGAACTTCATATTCATAATAGTTATTATTAAAATCAGTTCCCAATCTAATAAATACTGTTAAATCATTATCATTTAATGGAATAGTAGGATTACTTTGTTCTGCATGAATAAACATTTTAAGTTTTTTATACCTTCTAATATCAATATCCATTATTTTAAATCCAGCTCTTGCATCACCATCTTTTAAATTACAAACACTTAATGATAAAGCTTGTTCATTTAATTGGTTTAGTCCTGAATTATTACTTGTTGGGTTCGGATTTATTTCTCTCAAAATTTCTGGAGGAATCACGTAATTAACAGGTGTTTTACTACTATTTTCTTCAATGTTTACAGCAGAAATAATGAATGAAGTGGTATTATCATCGGTACCGATATAATCGCCTAAACTCAACAAACTACCATCGTATTTTCTCCACTCACCACGAACCAATTCCAGTTGTGCAAAACGCAAAATCACCTTTTCGTTAAATCCTTTCATAACCATTCTCATAAATCGAATGGATTTAAAATCTTGAATATTCCCTACTATTTTTTCAGGCTCACGAATAGGAATTTTAAACTGATACCATCGAATATTTCTTGTTTCTCCATTTTGTGTTCTCACAGAAGTTTCAAGTACATTGGTAATGTAATTATTTCCCACATTGTTTGGGTTAACTTGAGAGGGACTTAAATTTACAGCATACTGATAATAACTTTCCTTAAAATCTAAGTTATTATTTAAATTAATATCTTCAACGTTTGGTCTAGTTGTGGCAGAGGTCGAATACGATTCATTATATTGAGCAGACGTTGGTGAGTTTCCTTCTGGACCGTTAAATTGTTTGTATCTTGTTAGAATATCAACAGATGCATTATCATAATCAGTACCTCTATAATGATGATAATTATCTGCAGAAGGATCAGTACCAAAACCTGAACCAAAAAAGGCTGCTTCATCAACATCATTGAAACCATCATAACCTATATCCTGAAATGGTCTAGTTGAAGGAGTATTATCAAAAGCATTTACCAAAGCTTGAACTTTTGGGACCCTACCCCAAGTAGTTGTATCAACCAAATTGATATTTGCTCCTGTATTATAATCGATAGCAGAAATTGGCAGCCCATTTTCAAAACTTTTACGCGAATCTTTTAATATATCCTCCGAAATATTACCTAAATTAAAATACAACTGCCCTCCTCCATGAGCTGGATTACCATCTTCATCATTAAACGGATCCATAATCCAGAATTGAATAAATTCAACATTTGACGACTCAAAATCGGTAGTTTCAATTCTTCTCATCACACCTCCCCATCGAGTAGAAGGATTAACCAATGTTCCATCAGGGGCTATTCCAGCTCCAAAAGAGGTTCCATCATCGAAGTTATATGGTCCTCTTTCATTTGGATAAAAAGCCAAATCTAAGATGGGCATATTGGTAATAATGTTGTTGGTTAAACTTTTATTTGGAAAAACTTCGGTTTGCAAAACTTCACGCATATAGTGGTTTGATTGCATATTAGGATTGTTGCTTACATGTGAAGGAGTTCTAAAGTCGTTTCTCCAAAACAAAGGGTCAATTACATACCAAGCCAATTTTGCTCTGTTAAATCCATAAGCCAAAGTATTTGAAACTAATCCATCTCCTTCAGGAAAAAGATCGGGCTGATTTTGAGGTGTACTTGCCAAGTTCCACATAGAAATAGTAGACAAATCAATGGTAGATTGACTTCCTTCAAAATCATCTAAATACGAAGTACCTGTTTTACCTATTGCAGAAGGGTTCCCAGGTAATAGTTGTGCAAACTCACCTTCAACAGTTAATGTAGACTTTTCTTTTGTACTATAAATTGGCAACTTATCAGCCCAACGAGTTAAAAAAGGTGCGTCTGTAGAATAGGTTATATCGAATCCATATATTGTATTATTAATTGGCTCATCTCCTAAATTAATTTTGGGAGTTAAAGGTCTTTCTGACAGTTTAATAATTGTTCCTCCAATATTAAATTTATCACTAAACTTATAATCTAACCTCGTACCCATCATGGTTTTTGTTTGTATATTAAACAACGATTGACTTTCTAATGATATTTTTATAGGAGTACCCGATTGTAAAATACCATCATTAATAATCTTTACCCTACCCAAGTTATAATCAACAGTATAATCAACATTCTCGGTTAATGAAGCACCACCAGCAGTTACCTTAACCGATCCCTGAGGTACATTTAACGCATTTAAAGAGATGTCCGCACTAGACGAAGATGAGTATTTACCTTTAATCGTAAACCTGTTTTTGTTTACATCCTGTTTAGCTAAAGTTTGTGTTGTCGTATATAAGGAGTCGAAGGCATATTTATCTGCAGTAGTAGGATTTACAAACTTAGACCTTAAATGTGCTCCAAATGGTTCAAGAACTG
>JADLHV010000260.1 GCA_020848595.1 Bacteroidia bacterium | reverse complement strand
CTTGTAGTTGCTTTTGTTATAGATATTAGTGAAAGAAAGAAAAAAGATGACGAATTACGTGAAGCCAATGATTTACTCAGACAAACTAGTTATCAGTTGTCAAAATTAAATCAAGAATTAGAACAGAAGGTACAAGAACGTACTTTAGAATTGGCCGAAATGATTCGGAAATTAACTGAGTCAAAAAAGGAAGTTGATTTAGCGCTCGAAAAGGAAAAAGAACTCAATAATTTAAAGTCACGTTTTATTTCTACGGCTTCTCATGAGTTTAGAACACCTCTTGCAACCATTATGTCTTCGGTTTCTCTCACTGGTAAATACGCCGAAAATTTTGATAAGGAAAAAATGATGAAGCATATCGACAGAGTAAAAAATTCGGTTAATCATTTAACAGATATTCTCAATGATTTTTTGTCTTTAGATAAGTTAGAAGAAGGTGTCGTTTTGGCTAATCTAGAAAATATATATTTGAATGCATTAATAAACGAACTTACTGATGAAATGCGTGGAATTGCAAAGGCTGGACAGAAAATTATTTATTCTGGTTTGCAGGCAAATGACTTAATCTACATCGATAAAAGAATTTTGAAAAACATATTACTCAATTTAATTAGTAATGCTATTAAATATTCGAATGAAAATACACTAATTGAAATTTCTGCTAAACGAGATTTTGATTATTTGTTTTTAGAAATTAAAGACCAAGGTATTGGTATTCCTATTAATGATCAAGCCCATATTTTTGAAAGATTCTATCGAGCTAATAATAGTGGAAATGTTCAAGGTACTGGCTTAGGCTTAAATATTGTTAAGAAATATGTCGAAATTCTAAATGGGGAGATTAATTTTAAAAGCATTCCAGAAAAAGGTACTAAATTTACACTCAAATTTCCGATTTAATTATGGCAAGCATACTGTTAATAGAAGATAATGAAAATATGAGGGAAAATACCTCCGAAATCCTGTCACTAGCTGGACATCAAGTAGAATTGGCTAGTAACGGTAAGGAAGGTGTTATTAAAGCGCAATTAAATCCGCCTGAATTGATTATTTGTGATATTATGATGCCTGAACTTGATGGTTATGGTGTCTTACATATGCTCAATAGAGACCCTAATACGAATCATATTCCTTTTATTTTCCTCACGGCTAAGGCAGATAGAGCAGATGTAAGGAAAGGTATGGAATTAGGTGCCGATGATTACGTGACTAAACCTTTCGATGATGTGGAATTACTGAGTGCCGTAGATACGCGCCTTAAAAAATCTAGTCTGTTTCAATCTAATAACTTTACTCATAATCTAGAAGGATTCGAAAATTTTATTAAACACGTTAAAACGATTGAAGAGTTTACTAAAATTGATGTAAACAATAAAACAAAATCTTATAAAAAGAAAGATATAGTTTATTCTGAAAGTAATACACCTTTGTATCTTTACTACATCGAGAAAGGGAAGGTTAAAACAATAAAAAATAACAAGCAAGACAAGGAATTAATAACTGGTCTTTATAATGAAGGTGATTTCTTTGGCTATGTTACTTTGTTTGAAAATAGTTCTTACGAAGATGAAGCTGTAGCACTCGACGACTCTGTATTGAAACTTATTCC
The DNA here is from genome assembly GCA_020848595.1 of Bacteroidia bacterium. GTDB lineage: Bacteria > Bacteroidota > Bacteroidia > NS11-12g > UBA955 > JABMMZ01. The sequence continues at coordinate 7,684 of JADLHV010000260.1, read as the reverse complement.
TAAAGACGATTTTTTTAAATTGATATATCAAAATCGCGATGTAGCGAATACGTTTATGAAGTTATTAAGTAAGCAAGTAAAAGAACAAGAAGAACGTTTGCTCCGAATTGCTTATGATAGTGTTAGAAAAAAAGTTTCTGAAAGTTTATTGCTCTTAAAAGAAAGATATGGTAAAACTGAAAAAGAAACCTTTAGTTTTCCTATTTCTCGCGAAGATTTAGCTCATATTGCGGGCACTGCTACCGAAACATTAATTAGAACTTTAACCGATTTTAAAGATGAAGGGATTGTTGAAATAAAAGGCAGTACCATAACCATCATTAATGAGGATAAGTTAAGGTCAATGAAAAATTAATTCTACTTATTTTACTTTCAATCTATGTTTGGATTTTTAAGACGAGGTTTTAATTACTCACTATCGGTTTTTTGACTTTTCATAATTAAATGTAAATTTAGTAGTGAAAATGTAATAATCCAGAAATTAGATATTCATTTTATTCAAAAAAAAATGGAAACCGAAAGACTCGATTTCCATTTTCTCACAATATAAATTTTATTTAATACAGCAAAAATAGAGGCTTCGAGCTTAAGTGTAAAGCAGAATTCGATAACTTTATACCAAAATTCGGAAAAGGGATAATCTTTTTAGATAAACGTCAATTTGCTAAATTACAGCATATTCAGTCTCTTATAGACCGATTCTTTGTAGGTTTTTCCAATAGGAATAAATTTGTCGAAATAAGAGATACAGTTATCTTCAATATTGTTGATTTTATCGATTCTAATGATAAATGATCGGTGAACGCGCATGAATTCTTTTGAGTTAAATTTCTGTTCAATGGCGTGCATGGTAGAGTGTACTATAAACTTTTCTTTTTCGGTATTAATAGTAACATAATCGCCTAGACCTTCTATCCATAATACATCTAATTTATTAATTCGGACAATTAAATTGCCTTTTTTGATGAAAAGTGTATCATTGTCTACATGGTCAATTCTATGCTTTTCGAGCATAATTTTAGCCTTGTTTACCGCAATTATAAAACGAGGTAATTCGATTGGTTTTACTAAATAATCGAGTACATTTTCTTGAAAAGCTTCTAATGCAAATTCGGTATGCGATGTTGTAAGAATTATATGTGGCCTCGGTTGTTGCAAGGCTCTTATGAATTCCATTCCATTTAATTCAGGCATTTCGATGTCCAAGAAAATTAAATCAACTGGATTTGAAGCAATAAAAGACAAAGCTTGAATTGAATCGTTGAATGTGTTAACTATATTTAAAGAATCGACCTTAGTGGCACATTGTTTAGTGGCCATTAGGGCAATTTCGTTGTCGTCAATAATGATGCATTTAATCATGTAAATTTCACTTTTCGGCTTCGTAACGTGTTTTCAAAATACCATCTAGCATTGGGTAAAAATCACTCAGTTTTGAAAGAATTGAATCCAGCGTCAACACCATTTCACTCGTTATATGTCCGAATTTTGATTCATCAATGATGGCCTGTAAGGAGAGTGACAGGTCTGACCTGTTGAAAATATCCATTGAAGACTTCAGCTTGTGGGCTGTTTCGGCTATCCGAGTATATTCCAAATCATCGAAAGCTCGCTGCAAAGTTAACATTTCTTTTGGAACCTGATGCAAGAATAATGAAATCATTTCAGCTTCAAATGATTTATTGCCATTTGAAAGTTCTTGGAGATAGGTCAAATTAATGTTCATGTTGTTGGTTACTATGGTTTTATTTTCCGTTGAATTGCTTGAATTTATTTCTGCAAGCGTGCTAATTTTATCGTGTAATTCTTTTTGATTAAAGGGCTTTGAAATAAAATCATTCATGCCCGCATCTAAACATTTCTCCTTCTCTCCAAGTATTGAATGCGCTGTCATAGCAATGATAGGAATTGAAAGTTTTAACTCATTTCTAATGATTCTTGTGGTTTGATAACCATCTAATTCTGGCATTTGAATATCCATGAGTATTAAATCAAAAACTTGCGATTTCAATATTTCTAATCCTATTAAACCATTATCTGCAATAACAACTTCAAATCCAAAATTGTTTAATACATTTTTTGCTAGTTTTTGATTGAGCTGATTATCTTCAACTAAAAGAATCCTCAATTTAATTGGACTATTAGAAATATTAATTTTATTTAATTCTTGGTCAATTTCACTATCCTGGATTGCTTTAAGCTGTAAGTTAAATGTAAATTCAGAACCTTGTCCAAGTTCAGAATTCATGATTAAATTGCCGCCTAATAATTCAATTAAATTTTTAGAAATACTCAAACCTAAACCCGTACCCTCATATTTTCTGTTTATTTCATTATTGACTTGATTAAATCTCTCGAAGATGCTTTTTTGTTTCTCACTTTCAATCCCTATACCTGTGTCGATGACTCTGAATTTTAAGGTGTATAAATCGTTGTTGACTTCTAGTAATTCAACAAAAAATCGAACACTCCCTTTTTCTGTAAATTTAATTGCATTGCCAACTAAATTAATTAAAATTTGATTTAAACGCAATGCATCACAAAGCAGTGTTCTCGGAATTCTGTCATCAACCTTATAAGTGAATTCTAAATGTTTCTGAGCTGCACTTAAACTTAATAGATCATACACATTCTTAAAAGATTGACTAATATTAGTTGGTATTTTCTCAATTTCAATTATGCCAGATTCTATTTTTGAAAAATCTAAAATATCATTAATGATAGAAAGTAAATTCTCGGCAGCTACTTTTACAGAATTGGCAAAATCTTGCTGTTTTTCTGATAATTTCGATTGAAGAATTTACTGAGTAAAACCTAAAATTGCATTCATAGGCGTTCTAATCTCGTGACTCATATTCGTCAAAAATTGGTCTTTAGATTTAACCGATTCTTCAGCTTCTTTCTTCGCTTTTATAAGTTCTTCTTCTGCTTCTTTTCTTTCAATATATGAGCCTATTTGTAAGCCAAAACTATCTATCATCTGCAATAGATTATAATCCTCTTTCTTTTTCTTGAAGCTGAAAAATTCCATAACACCAATGACATTATTCCTGAAAATTATTGGAAATATTAGCGCAGATTTAAGATGGATTTCTTCTATAATAGATCGAGTAATTAAACTACTTTGACTAGAAATATCCGAAATCCACTTTGGTTTTTTACTCACCCAAACATAGCCTGGTAAACCATCTCCCTTATAAAATTCTTTAGACATTATTTGTCTTTCAAATTCTATTAATGGAATGTTTTGGTGATTATATATTCGCGGATTATTTAACTTGTTTCTTAGTTTATCCATACTCCAAAACAAACTGATGTCCCAATCTAGATGCAAACATATTTGATGCGCAATATTCTTAATGGCATTGTCTACTGTTTCGTTTTCACTTAAAATGGAAATTAATCTAGTCTCAATAGTCAACCTTTCTAAAGCATTCTTCTTTTCAGTAATATCCTGTTGTATGGTAATGTATTGATAGGGTTTGCCTTTCTTGTCCAAAAATGGGATAATGCTACAATCAACCCAGAAAAAATGACCTTTTTTGTTGATGTTCTTTATCTCACCATGCCATACTTCACCTTTAGTAATCATTTGCCACATTTCATCGAAAAATGATTTTGAGTGATATCCAGAATTAAGTATGCGATAAGGCTGACCTAATAACTCTTCTTTGATATATAAAGATGTTTTACAAAACTTATCATTTACAAAACGAATAAATCCATCTCTATCACTAATCGCTACTTCTGCAGATTGATCTAGTGCAAATTTATATGCCGCTAAATCAATCTCAGTTTGATTAATTTTCTCGTGAATGAGTTGATTCAATTCGCCTTGTAGTTGCTTATTCTGTTTTTTTAAAGTTAAAAGAATGCTAACTTGTTGAGAAATGCGTTTTAATGTCTCTATTTGTTCTGGATATAGAGTCTTGGGACGTGTATCAATCACACATATACTACCAATATTAAAGCCTTCTGATGTGGTTATAGGTACGCCAGAAAAATATCGAAATCCAGGATGTCCAATCACAGAAGGGCTCCTATTGAATTCTTCATCCCGCATAGTGTCCGGAATTTCGATGAAATCTTTACTCTTAATAACTTTTAAATAAAAATCCTTGTCATTTTGAATATCATAAACACTTAAACCTATTTTGATTTTTATAAGATGTCTCTGTCCTTCGAAAATAGAAAGTATTGCCATACTCGTTTGACAAGAAAATGCAGCCATTTTTACCAATGGGAGTAAATCACTTTCTGGCATCCTTTCGATAATATCGAAATTAATTAATGCTTCTAGGCGCTCCCTTTCATTTTCTGGTAAAGGTATGTGTTCTGTCATATTGCAATCCAATCACTTCTGTTTAAGGCACTACATGTGGAATCAATCCCTTTAAAACTTTTCAAATATAGATAGTTGAATCAGAGATAGCAATTATAAACTTACTTTTATTTGATACAATTGTTTAATATTGTTGTAAATGGATTTTTAATGAGAGTTTTATATGAAATTCATTTTAAATGAGATAAATTGATTGCTACAGATTAGCTGAATTTAAAAGAAAAATGCATTTTTTGATGGCGATTTTTTTTCATCCACTTTTTATAATATTTTGATGTTAAAAATAATCGAATTGAATTTTATTACTGCCTTTTTTTTAAGGATTGATTCATTTTGTTTCATAATTCGACGAATGGGCTTCTTTTTATGGTTAAGCTATTTCTTTATCGGAAGAATGTTCTTGAACCCATAATTAGCTAGTGTTTTGTCATTTTATTGTCATATTCATTTATCTATAAAATCGAACCATTTTCCGAAATGAAGATGAACATAATCGAATAATTTTTACACCTTAAAATTGGATTTCTATTTTCGTTACATAAAATTTTTATAGCATTATGGACAAAAACTACAAATTCAAGAACTCTATGCGGACGGCATTGCTGTTGCTGTGCGCAGGGTTCGCAGGCTCAGCCTCAGCGCAGTTGTCGGGTACTTACACCATCGATAACTCAGTTGCAACTGGCGGCTCTAATTATGCCAATTGGGCAGACTTTAGAAGTGACATCGTTGCCAATGGTGTAAGCGGCGCAGTAACAGTAGATGTAATAACAGATCAAACAGAATCTCAAATCGTATTACCTGCTATTACTGGAGCTAGTTCAACTAATACTATTACTATTAATGGTAATGGTAAGTACATTGAAGCAGGTGTGAATGATGGTGTTTTCTTATTTGATGGTATCGATTATTTAACTATAGATGGTTTAGTTATTAGAAATACTAATAACAATGCCAATGTTAAAGGTATCAGAATTCAAAATGGTTCGGATTACAATACCATTGAAAATTGTACCATTGAATTTTCTGCACTAACTAGTACTTCTACAACTTCTAGTGCGTACATTGCGTACTCTACTTCAGCTACATCATCTACTACTACTAGCTCTACTAATCATGGTGCTTATAATGTAATAGATAATAATTTGATGAGAACTACCAATGTTAATAGCCCTGGACCAGCATTTGGTATCGCTATTCAAGGTGCCAGTTCATCTTATAGCAACACTGCTCAAAACAATACTATTAGTAATAATACCATTCAGAATTTTTATTCAATGGCTATTAGAATGTACTACACCAATGGTAATCAAGTTTTAGGTAATGATATTTCTAGAGCAAATGCAACTTCATATAATAGTAGTTCTACACTTTATGGTATTTATTCTTACTATTCATATGCCGCTAATCGTCCAACTAAATTAGATGGTAATAATATACATGATTTGCCTTTCTCTGGTGGAAGTACTGCTAGTGCTCCAACAAGTGTATATGCATTTTATACGTATTACAATTATGGAAATGCAACTTATCGTTTCTCAATAAACAATAACTCAATTCAAAGGAATAAAGCTAGTCAATATATGTATCTTGGCTATAGCTATTATTCTTATAATTTTGATGTAATTGGAAACTTCTCAGACGATAATGATGTTCAAACTTCTACTTCTTCTACTCGTCAATTTTATGGATGGCAGCTTTACTATAATCAAAACGATTATAGAGTGAATGAAAATACTATCCAAAATTGTGATGGTGGATATTACTGGTATGGTATTCGTGTTGAATATCCTAGCAGTGCTTGTACAACTGCGGAAATTGATAGAAACGTTGTGAAAAATAATGCTAAAGCTTATTACTATCACTACTCTATTCGTGCTGCTTATACTTATAATTCTGCCAACTACCCAGTTTCAATTTCAGATAACATAATTGAAAATAATACATCAGACTATTATTACCACTATAGTATCTATGCCTACTATTATGGTAATTTCGATATCAGTAGAAACGTTATTAAAAACAATAGAAATACTTCAAATTCTACTTCTTATTACCACTATTCTATCTATAACTATTATAATTATAATACTAAAGTAAATAGTAACTTAATAGTAGACAATGCAGCTTACTATTATACTTACCCAATTTATAATTATTCATTTATTAGTGGAAGTTATACTACTGAAGTACGTCAAAATACAATTAGAGCTAATGGAAATTTAACTAATAATAGTACTCCATATGTTTATGCAATTTACCAATATCAATATTATCATACTAATATCAAAGTGATTGGTAATATCTTTGATTTGCAAAATTGGTATGGTTTCTACCCTGTATATACGTATAATATCAATGGTGGTACTCCTTATACTTGGGATTATAATAGCTACTATTTAAGCAACTTTAGTAATCAAAACTGGTATTGTCCTGCTGGAACTTCAAACAGTTTTGCTGCATGGTCTAATAATGGTTTCAGTGGTTCTAATGAGAGATTTATCAATGGTGGTCATAATTTCGCTGGAAATTTTGCATCTAATAGATTCTTAAATCAAAATAATGTACCATCTGTTACATCTAATCCTAAAGATGCCTACAGTGTTGTAAGAAATCCATCAATGTCTGATAGAGGTGCTGTTGAAGGTGTTTTAGATATCGCTCAGGTAGCTAATGACTTCAATCCTCCATCTCCAGTATGTGCTGGTTATGCTCCAACTCCAACAATTACTCTACAAAATAATTTTGGTGAACCTATTACTGGCTTTGTTATGGCGGTTTCTGATAATGGTGTCATTAAAGGTACTAAATTATTTACAAATACTATTGCTGTAAGTGGAACAGGTGACATTACTATGGATCCAATTTTATTCTCTCAAGCTGGTAGCCACGTAGTGAAATTCTTCTTGTTAAATGCAGATGATATGCCAAGTAATGACACTATGACTTTCAGTTTCAATGTATTGAAATCACCAGGTGGTAGTGCATTGTCTCATAATACTACTTTATCTTCTACTGCTGCTCAGTTCTTAACAACTGGCAAACCAGATATCACTTTCCCAGACGAGAAAATGGTTTACGATTTAGGTGCTCCTGCTACTGTGGGTTACACTAACGCTGATTACATGGGTGGTTCTGGTGGAACGAACAAATGGGTTGGTACAGTAACAGCTAAAACTATTCATGGTTTCAACGCTAATGCAACTGTTTCTACAAGTAATGCAGCTCCTTTTTATGTTACTTTAGATGCTCCAAAAGATTGGGAAGATTCTACTATAGAAATATCTGTAAAAATTACCGACTTAATTACTAATTGTGATACAATCTATACGCGTAAAGTAT
>JADLHV010000259.1 GCA_020848595.1 Bacteroidia bacterium | reverse complement strand
GACACACTGGATTTACTGGGACTTGTGTTTGGGTTGACCCAGAATATCATATCGTTTTTGTGTTTTTAAGTAATAGAATTTGTCCTGATGAAGAAAACAAGGAATTAATTAACGGTAATTATAGAACACGAATTCAAGATATTATATACAAAGCTATGGGATTGTAGATCTATGTTAAGAAAATTCACAGAAAATGATTGTCATTTACTAGAAACTTGGGCGAATTCTCCATATGAATTGTTTACTTTCTCGGGCGATACTTGGAAATTCCCTTTAGATAAAACTGCAGTTTTGTCGTATATTCAACAATACCCAGACCGCTATCATTATATTTATGAATTAAATGGTATTGCTATTGGATTTGGAGAATTGATTCTTCACGATACAGAAACACCACGTTTATCTAGACTTATCATTAGTCAAGATTATAGAGAAAAGGGACACGGGAAAATCTTCATTTCTAAACTTATTGAAAAATGCCAAGAATTACTTCAATTAAAATCAATTTATTTATATGTGTTAGAATCTAATTCTATTGCAAGAAAATGCTATGAAAAATGCAATTTTGAATACTTAGAAAATGAAAATTTCAGTTTAAGTTATAATGGACAATTATATCCAATATTAAAAATGATGAAACACTTATGAACCGGTCTAATAATATTACAAGTATTGAAACGAATAGATTAATTTTAAGAGGCATTACGGAAAAAGATGTTGATGAAATTTTCATTTTACGTTCCGATTCTGATATGATGCAATTTATACCAAGACCTAAATGTAAAGATAAAACAGATGCTCTTGCTTTAATTAGGATTATTCAAATGGGAATTCAAAAGAGAGAAAGTGTCAATTGGGGTATTACTCTAAAAGGTGAAAATAAATTAATTGGTACAATTGGTTTTGTAAGAATGCAACTCGAGCATCATAAAGCAGAAATTGGATACATGTTACATAAAGATTATTATCGTCAAGGTATTATGCAAGAAGCTTTAGATTGTATTATAAAACATGGCTTTGAAACAATGTCTTTGCATAGAATTGAAGCTGTAATTGATCCAGAAAATATTGCTTCAGAAAAATTACTAATCAAATCTGGATTCGTAAAAGAAGGACATTTTAAAGAGAATTTTTTATTCGAAAATAAATACTTGGATTCTGTATACTACGCCTTGTTAAATCATTTGTAAAACTCAAAAATCTAACACATTTTAAATTATTTTTGAAACTTAATTGACTACAATTTATCATTAGCCATATTTTATTATATTTGAATTAAATTGAACGAAAACATCGACATACGATTATTAGAGAAATCTGAATTACCAATAATACTGCCATTAGTACAATTACTTAATCCGAATACTGAGGAAGAAATATTATTGAATAGATTGAATGAAATGGCACAAACCAATTACGAATGTGTTGGTGTATTTGTTGAGGGAAATTTAGTTGGAATTGCCGGATTATGGCTCTTAACTAAACTTTATAATGGTAGACATTTAGAACCTGATAATGTTATCATATCTCAAGAATATCAAGGTAAAGGTTTAGGTAAATTGCTTTTCGAATGGATTAATCAATATGCTTTAAGTAAAGGTTGTGAAGTTTTAGAATTAAATTGTTATGTTCATAATAGTCCTGCACATAAATTTTGGATGAATGAAGGTTATAAAATTCTTGGATATCATTTTCAAAAAAATTTAAATGAGTTATAATTTAGTGCCCTTCGAAAACTGGGTGGAATTTTCGAAAAGCATTTTAGAATCGATGTATAAAGATGCTAAAGTGTATAAAATTACGGCTTTAGTCTTTTTATTACTAAGTATTATTATAGCTGTTTCTATTCCTCTTTATTGGCCTGCTTCATTAATTACCTTATCAATTGGTGCTGTTTTCTTTCAAAAATCGCGGCATCATCATTATACCCTTTTCATGCAATTTGAGGTAAAAGAAAAGCAAGTCTATGAGTATGCTGATGACATTTCCGGTCAACAACTTGAAACTAATTATCTTTATCAATATGTTTTACGAGTAGGAGAATCAAAATCTATTAAGATTAGTCCAAAAGGTTTGAATATCGGCAAAATGGACACTTATGATAAAATTATTTTAACCAAAGAAATTTTTGCTCAAATAGAAGTTGGAGATATCATGGATGTTTTAATTGGTTCTGACAAACATTTATATGCTTTTAATTTGAATGGAAAAATTCAAGAGTTCACAAGGCAAATTCCAGTTGAAGGTAGGATTTTAACTGCAAAAACTTCTGTCTATCAGCAAATAACCAACTTTGGCAAACGTGTTAGATAATATCACTGAATGGCAGAATACTGTTGAGCGAGTTAAAGAACAATTAACTAGCAATCAAAAAACCTATCTAAAATTAGCTAAAGTATGTGGTGTTCTTGGTCTAGTTTTTATGATAGCTTATTGGCCAATTGGGGCATTTCTGCTATTACTAACTGGAATATTCTATAGATTCACAATTGTTAAAGAAATATTATTCATCTATCGTTTTAATATTATAGATAAATACATTTGGGCAGTGCCAATGAGCAATAATGATTCGGAAGGTAACGATAGCAATGAAGAAAAGTTTTTATATCAATATGTCATCATCCCTGAATCTGTTTATAAATTGGAATGGCCTAATAAACGTTTTTTACCAGATAAGTTAAAAAATATCAAGCTACACCAAGAAGCTTATGATAAAACAACGATAGGTGATGAAATGGAAGTTCTTATTAGTTCAGAACAGAATTTATATGCCTACAGATTTAAGAAAGAAATGTGTTTTATAATGCAAAATATAAGTATCATAGATCATAAGTACCAAGATACATTTATAGATCAAAGATTGGCTCAATATGGCTACAAAGTTTAAAAAATAATCTTTAACCAAAAATTGGCTTAGCATCTTAGCAAATAAATTAAGATGACAATATAAAGAAAACCTATATTAAAATAGCTTAGTATTAAGATTTAAGATAACTTGACTAGAAACGGATGTTTCACCAGTCACTAAGCCTCCAAAGTTTTTATTTTCTTGATGCACATAATGTCTTAATTCGTCATTTGCTTGTTCAGTTAATAAACCTAATTGTTCAATGACAGACTGTGCGATATTGTATTGTGGTCCCATTT
>JADLHV010000258.1 GCA_020848595.1 Bacteroidia bacterium | reverse complement strand
TGCCTTAAATTAATAACTGAAACTGTTAATCATTTTAATCGTATCGATGTCTTAATTAATAATGCCGGTATTAGTATGCGTGCTCTATTAAAAAATTGTAATTTAGATGTGCTACGTCAACTGATGGATACGAATTTTTGGGGAACTGTATATTGCACAAAATTCGCATTGCCTTTTATACTTAAAACTAAAGGTTCAATAGTTGGAATAAGCTCTATTGCTGGAATTAAAGGTTTGCCTGGTCGCACTGGTTACTCTGCTTCTAAATTTGCTATGCATGGATTTTTAGAATCTTTGAGAATAGAAAACCTAAAAACGGGCTTGCATGTTTTAGTTGCTTGTCCAGGTTATACAGCTTCTAATATTAGAAATACTGCTTTAAATGATCAAGGCAAAAGCCAATCAGAAAGTCCTTTAGATGAATCGAAATTGATGCAACCAGAAGAAGTTGCCGATAAAGTATTTTCTGCTATTCGAAAAAGGAAACGCTATATCTTTTTGAGTTTTGAAGGGAAAGTGACTAATATTTTGAATAAATTTTTTAGTGCTTGGTTAGATAAACTCGTTTATAATAAAGTGTCTTCTGAGAAAGATAGTCCATTTAAATAAGTAGTATCAAAAATCGACTTGATGAGTTTCTAGAAACCGAAATTTACATTATCTCATCAATGTAAATGTTCCCCTGAACCAGCGCTCTACATCGTCACAACCTACATATTTAACATAATAAACATACACGTCTTGTGGGGCTAATTTGTTGTTGTAGGTACCATTCCATTCCATACTTGGAGAATTGCTTTCAAATATTTTCTCTCCCCAACGGTTAAATATTCTTAATAAATATGGTGAACCAGGATCTGAATATTTATTACCAGGATAAGTTTCATTTACAAAGTCGTCATTTGGAGTAAAGGCATTCGGCATAAATAAATCAATAGGTAAGGCGTCACTTTGCTCTTTGATATTAATGCTATCATTTTCTATACATCCATTGGAATCTTGAATTGTTACAATATATAAGCCTGCATCTCTTATAGAAATACTTCTATTGGTTGATCCTGTATTCCATAAATAAGATACCATACTATCGCTAGCTGTTAAAATTATTGCAGATGAAACACAAATGGCGGTATCATTGCCTAAACCGCCGTCAATAGATGGATATTGTGAAATAAATACGCTGTCAGATTCAATACAACCTTCTTTAGTAGTAATAGTTAATTTCTTTTTACCTGGACTCAATGCATGGTAGTTTATAACTTCAGCAAAATCATGCCATTGATAACGCGCAAATCCAGTTTGAGGATATATCCAACGATCAACAGGTCCGCAATAAAAAGTATCTGGTCCAAGTTCAAATCCAGTTTCTATATGTGTAATTGCGACAGTATCAAAAAGAGTACAAAGTTTATTTCGAACTTTTAAATAGTACACTCCAGGTGTAAAGGTTGTAATTATTGGATTTGTTTCTCCTGTACTCCATAAATAATTAGTTTCTAATTTAGTTTTGATACTCAAATTACTGCCATCTAAAGTGACCGAGGTGCCTTTACAAAATAAGGTATCGTTTAACTTTGTTTTTGGTGGAGGATACAATACAAAAGTTATCGAATCAGATGATACGCATTTGTTGATATTAATACTAGTCACCCAATATGTGCCTAATTTTGGAATAAAAACAGACTGTAATGTCGTGCTGTCATTCCATAGGTAAGAAGTGTACCCAGGTTTTCCATCATATGTAAATTGAACAAAGCTATCTCGACAAATAACAGAATCGGGACCTAAATCTATAAATGATAAATCGTTGATGATTTCAATTGTATCGCTAGATGTACAAGGGGCTTCAATAACATCGACCCAGTATTTTCCACCTTTATTAACAACAATTGATTCGGTTGTTTCTCCAGTATTCCATCGGTATGATTTCTTTTCTACATCACTTTTCAAAGTTTTATTGAAAGTGCCACACACTAGCGTGTCATCAGGCAGTTTAACTTTAAAATTCTTTTTAATAAAAATATCATATAAGGTGGAGTCTCTGCAAGGTCCTGAACTATAAGTAATAAGTTTAACCGTGTAATTACCCGGGGTTGAATAAGTATAGCTGCTGTTTTTGGAGTTAGCTGTATCTGCTCTTGTTGCAGGGTCGCCAAATTCCCAATAATATTTAACGCCACCTTGACTTAAGTTTGTAAACGAAACTACATTGCCTTGACAATTTACTTTCGGAACAAAAAAGGAAGCCACAACATCAAAAATACAATCTGTGACATTGAATTGAAAATCGCGTTTTGTTTCACCAATTTTAACACCATTTCGATATTCTACGACTTTTATTCCAATAACAAACTGACCTGTCTTAGTAGGTGTTAATGTTAATCGACCTGTTCTAGAGTCGATTGTTAAAGTTGGATTTCCATCAATTTGATTGTTAGTTGTATTATAGCCAGAGGCCCATGCCACATTACTAAAATCTATTGGGTTAGTTGAGCCAAATTGGTTAGGCAAAGGAGCGAAGGTAGATGCGCCTAAATAAGGATGATAAAGCTCGTAAACTAATGAGTCGCCATCGGAATCTGTTGCAGAATGGTCGAAATTTAATGGAGCATTTGTACAAAGGAAATTTGGAGGAAGGGATTTAAAAACTGGACTATTGTCGACAAAACTACCTGCAAATCCAGGGATATGGGTCCAATAGGTTGCACCTGTCGAGCCAGGACTAAATATATTGCCTATAGAATTGTTCCTACAGCATCTTTCAAAAGATATTACATATCCACCATTGTTTATTGGAATAGTAATATTTAAAGAATAAGTATATTTATCGACGCATAAATTGGGCTTGTTTTTTATACAATTGTAATTTGTAGAGGCAACCCTTACTGGTCCTGACCGTGCATTATTTAATGAATAGTAATTGCTATTATTGGTATATAATGTGTAATTATTAAAATTTTTGTTATAACTGTAAACGTTTAAATAACCATTAACGTCTTGAGCAATTGCACCTGGATCACCATTATCACAATCAATATAAAGGAACATATCGATACGATAACTAACACTATTAGTATTGTTGCTGATATACTTATACATGATTTCTCCGCCTACAATATGCGTAGCGAATAATTGTTGCCCTAGTAGCAGTATCAAGCCAGTTAGGAGGTGTTTTATCATGTAATTTATTTATTAGACGACATCAGCACATAAAATGTTGCACTTTGTCCTCTTTTTTTTTATTGTGTAGCGCCGGCTCCGACGTTTTTCATATACAGATTCAAAATCTGTTCCGCTTCTTGGCTTCTGCCCTGTTCTTTTAACGAGTTGATTAGTAGTTGGTAAGCTTGTGGGTTTTTAGGATCGAGTTGTATGGCAACTTGTAAATTGTACTCCGAAGAATCATTATTGCGCATTGCCATATAGGCTTTTCCAAGTCCTAAATATCCTGCAGCGGCATCGCCATAAGTAGTTAAGAAGGCTGAATAATAATCTCTAGCTTCTTCTGCTTTTTCTTTCATGAGTAAAATTTCACCCATATACAAAGGGGCTGAGGAGTTTTTCTTATGTTTAAATGCTAATGAGAAGTTTTCATACGCTTTATCCATTAAAGCCATATCTACATTCCCCGAATTATTGCCATATGCTTTCATGAAATAGAGTTCACCAAGACTGTTATAGGCTTCGTAGTTGCCATCTCTAAGTGCTATTGCTTTGGTATAGAATTGAATTGCTGAATCGGTTTTACCACCTAATTTGCAAGCATTAGCAACCCCTCTAGCAAATTCTTCTTCTAAAGGATTATAGGCATAAGCTTTTTCATAGAAATACAAAGCACTATCGGCCATATTCTTCTTTAAATATTTCTTACCCAAAAAGCTATAATCATTCTCTGATTTAACAACAGCAGCAACTGTTACGCCATCTACTTTTACTTCATAGATTGTGCCTTTAGGAGGCCAGTATCCATTGATAATCTGTGATTTGGATAAAGTTCTGGAGGTCCAAATAGCGTATTTCCAATCATTGTCCGCCCATTCGTATTCTCTTGTCCATGCATATTTTACTTCTTGCCCTTTAGGAACAAATGTTTTTAATGATTCTTGAATATTATTACTACTCACTTTTGCATTGCCATCTAAAATTTCAGGATGATTGTCTACAAGCCATTGGAAAGCTTGTCTTGGAGATTGATTCCAATAATCGAGTTCGTAATTTCCATTAGCACCTTTAATTCCTCCAGCTAATTCATTAAAATACATGTATTGATAAGGATGATTTAAAATGCTCCAAAGTCCAGGTTTAATAAATGTTACAGCTACTAATATTAATACAATTAACCCCGCTTTTTGATTTTTAATAAAAGCCGCCAATTGGTACCATCCAATCATCGCAATTGCAACCAAAGAAGGGTAAATAAATATAAAGTGTCTCCAGCCATTATAAACATAAGAGCCTTTGTAAATGGCATATACTGCCGGGAATAAGGTCATAAAAAATAACAAACCAAACATGATCATTTTGAGTTTGCCTTGTTTGAACCAACCTAATAAAGTTCCGAGAATAAGTCCACCGACTATGGCTAAAGGAGCCGTAATCATTATTAATTTTGGCTCATAGTGCCAAGGTTTAATGTATTGTCGAGTACCTTCAAATAATTCGTAATAGGTTAAATAAGAAAACTTTTCAAACTCTCTTAAGGCTTTTATAGCACCAGTAAGTGGCTGTCTTAAGGCGTATGGCCACATAATTATTCCAATGATATAGCCAGCAAGTGCCACTAAACCAAAAGTTTTAAAGTATTTCCAAAATACCTTACCCATTTCAACTTTCTTATTTTCGGAAATAGTATAAATGAAGTGAAAAAGAGCAGCGAGTGCTAAATAAAATATTAAAAGCAGTCCACCAGCACGTATACTGATTGCAAAACCTATTGCAATGGCGAGCATTACTTTTGTTTGATGTCTTGGATTTGGCAGTTCTTTAATTAAGCGTAATGTATAAAAAATGGCCATTATATAACCTGCAGCAAATGGGATATCTTTAGGATTGTTAAAGCAATGTCCAAAGAAAGAAGGAGAGCAGGTTAATGCTAATAAAGTAATTAGGGCTGGCAACCAACCTGTAAATAATCTTACAGTTAATGCTGCAAATAAGATACAAAGAAAGCCAACTATTGAATTAAAGAAATGGCGCGTTGCAAATTCGTTTTTTGCACCAATAATGTCGTTAACTGCTGCACTAAATACGTCGATACTCATGCCATAATACACGTTTGTGAAATAATCTCGATGTCCAGCTTTCTGGAAATCGAACATGGTTGTATCACTACCAAAACTGGTATAGTATTTTAAAACATCTTTCGAAAATGTATTGTGATTCGGCTCGTCCCAGGTAATATTATAATCGAAGCTTATCCATGTCATTATAACTAACAACAAAGTAGCAAATATTCCAAATATGCGTTTATATCCTGAGTGGTTTATGTTGAGCCAATTGCTGTCTTTTTGTCCTAATTTAGGGGTTTTAATAAATGAATTATAAAGAGCTTTGAACCCAGCGATTTTGCCATTGACCAAAGCTTTAAATCCGTCACCAAAATTAAAGTCCTTAGCCCCGTATTCGAAAGGTACTTTGGTTGCCATTTCCGATTTTTCGGCTATAGCAGCTATCTGCCAAGCATTGTCAATTTTCTTTTCTAAAACCAATTCATGGAAATCTGTTTTAGACATAATGATAGCCTCACAGGTATTTAAATTGGCATTTGCACCAGTAAATAGTTTTGGAAAGAAATTAGACCAATAAGATAGATGTTTCTGGAAAAAGTCGGATTTAGGATTGTTTTTACCATTAGCAACTAGCAAATTAGAGCCATTAAAATACTTGTTAGAATTGATTATCCATTTACAGATTAAATTAGGCTCATTGGAAAGAGGTAACGAGAGTGGCGCGACATTTTTGATGTCTTCAGGAAAATTGTCACCTTGAAAAATAGTAACTTTACCCTCTTGTTCTAATCCAAAAAGGAGTTCTTTAGGAATTTTGGAAGAAACATAAAGGGTTAAAGGATTATTAGATTTAAAACAAGTTTCTGCCAGAGACTTTAAATCTTCTTCACTATGCTGATCTTTCTTGATATTAACAATATAAACGGCTGTGTTAGTGCCATTTCCAAATGCCTTATCGCTTCCTGTCTGCCTGCTTGCCATGTTATTAGGGTATCGTAAGTTGAATAAGGTCGAAAATTAATCCAATTTTGAATAATAACCAAATCCCTATCTTTGAAAGCTAATCGGAATAAGGGTTTTCTAGAAATGCGCAATAGAATTAAGCAGAGAGTTGAAAGATGGTTACTGGGTTTAAGTGATCGAAATGCTGATGTTATTGGAAATCAGGCTACTAAACTTAAGAAAAGATGGAGAGGCGCATTTGCATTTTCGAGTATAGGAATTTTTTTACATAAATTTTTTGATTTTGTTATAGTTAGAACCAATGGAAACAGATTTATTGAGTTCGAACTCAGTAATATATGCAATGCTCGTTGTGTGTTTTGTCCATATCCAGAAATGTTAAGAACAGATAAAAAGTTTATGCATATGAAACACGAAACTTTGATGCATATAAAAGAAGATCTAGTCCGTTTTAAAGGAGCGCTAGTGAGTTTTACGCCCACCACAGGCGATACATTATTACATCCTGAATGGTATACATATATGGCAGAAATATTGAATGAAACTTCAATTGGGAGAGCCACCATGTTTACTAATGCTATTGAACTCGATTCTGAGAGG